>JAGXGU010000174.1 GCA_024636575.1 Altererythrobacter sp. | reverse complement strand
GTCAGATGTGTATAAGAGACAGCCATTCACGTGCGTCGCCATCAAACTGGATATGCACATTCTGATCCGAAAGCTGCAATTCCAGCTGCAAGATGAACTTGTCCACCACCCGGGCGATCGTTTCCTTGCCCAGGTAGGAGAACGGCACGATCGCATCGATGCGGTTGCGGAATTCAGGGGTGAACATCTTCTTCACCGCGTCCTCGCTCGCATCTTCCTTGGACACATCGCCGAAACCGATACCCTGGCTGGCCATGTCCGCTGCGCCGGCATTGGTGGTCATCACCAGCACCACATTGCGGAAATCCACCGTCTTGCCGTGATGATCGGTCAGGCGCCCGTTATCCATCACCTGCAGCAGGATATTGAACAGGTCGGGATGCGCCTTCTCGATTTCATCGAGCAGCAGCACACAATGCGGCTGTTGGTCGATGGCATCGGTCAGCAGGCCGCCCTGATCATAGCCGACATAGCCCGGGGGCGCACCGATCAGGCGCGAAACGCTGTGGCGCTCCATATATTCCGACATGTCGAAACGCTGCAGCGGAATGCCCATGATGCTGGCGAGCTGGCGCGCGACTTCGGTTTTGCCGACGCCGGTGGGGCCGGAAAACAGGAAGCTGCCGATCGGTTTGTCCGGATCGCGCAGACCGGCGCGGGACAGCTTCATCGCGGTCGACAGGACTTCGATGGCCTTGTCCTGCCCGAATACGACATGCTTCAGATCGCGGCTGAGGTGTTGCAGCGCCTGCTTGTCATCCTTGCTGACCGATTTGGGCGGGATCCGCGCCATCGTAGCGATGACCTGCTCGATTTCCTTGGAGGTAATCTTCTTCTTGCGGCGGCTGGGCGGCACCAGCATCTGCATCGCGCCCACTTCGTCGATCACGTCGATTGCCTTGTCGGGCAATTTACGGTCATTGATATAGCGCGCGCTGAGTTCCACCGCCGCCTTGATCGCATCGGGGGTGTATTTGACCTTGTGGTGATCTTCAAAGGCGCTGCGCAGCCCCTGCAGGATCTTGACCGTGTCTTCGACCGTGGGTTCGTTGACATCGATTTTCTGGAACCGGCGCAGCAATGCGCGATCCTTCTCGAAATGGTTGCGAAATTCCTTGTAAGTGGTCGATCCGATGCACCGGATGGTGCCGCCCGACAGCGCAGGTTTGAGCAGGTTGGATGCGTCCATGGCCCCGCCACTCGTCGCGCCGGCACCAATAACTGTATGAATTTCATCGATAAAAAGTACCGCGTCGGGCATTTTCTCCAGTTCGGAGACAACTTGCTTCAACCGTTCCTCGAAATCGCCGCGGTACCGTGTGCCGGCCAGCAGGCTGCCCATGTCGAGCGAGTAAATGACGGCTTTTTCCAGCACTTCGGGCACATCGCCCTCGACGATCTTGCGCGCCAGACCTTCGGCAATCGCGGTCTTGCCCACGCCGGGATCACCCACATAGAGCGGGTTGTTCTTCGAACGGCGGCAGAGGATCTGGACTGTCCGGTCAACCTCGGGGCCGCGGCCGATCAATGGGTCGATCTTGCCGGCCAATGCCTTGGCATTCAGATCGACGCAAAACTGGTCGAGCGCGGAATCCTTCTTGGCTGCGCTGTCACCCGCCTTTTCTTCTGCCTGGCTGGCTTCTTCGGTCCCTTGCGGGGCGATGATGCCGCCGGTCTGCTTGCCGCCCTTGCCAATTCCGTGGCTGATGAAGCTGACCGCATCGAGCCGCGACATATCCTGTTGCTGCAGGAAATAGACGGCATAGGAATCGCGTTCGGAAAACAATGCGACCAGCACATTGGCGCCGGTGACCGTGTCTTTCCCGGATGACTGGACATGCAGGATGGCGCGCTGGATGACCCGCTGGAATCCGGCGGTTGGCTGGGGATCGGCGTCTTCTTCGGTCTTCAGCGATTGATATTCCTGGTCGAGATATTGCTTCACCACCGAACCGAGTTCGGCCAGATCGACCCCGCAGGCGTTCATCACGGCCTGCGCATCGGTATCTTCGACCAGCGCCAGCAACAAATGTTCCAGCGTGGCATATTCATGCCGCCGGTCCGACGCATTGGTCAGCGCATTGTGGAGCGTCTTTTCGAGGTTCTGGGCAAAACTGGGCATTCAGCTGTCTTTCCGCGGGAGTGTGGCCGCCGGTAATGCGGCCGATTTCAAGGTGGGGCAGTTCTGTCCGCACATGGGGTATCCTGCGGGCGCTGCGTGGTTGACAACAATATGGGCCTTCGCCGAAAAATTTCGACCCTTTTTGTTATGGTCGTAAATCCTTTCGGGAAAATTCATGAGGCTGGCCCGCCGGGACTCTTGCCGAACAGGGCATCTGCGGCGTTTCGGTGCGCCGCCGCCTTGTTCCGGTGAGCCTCCACCCGGGTGATCTCCGCCTGCAGCATGGCGATCCGGCCGTCCAGTTCATGCTGAGAATAGGGCGCAAGATCTTCCCCAGCGAGTTTGCTGGCGGCATCGCCCCGTGGGCGCGGCAGATCAATGTCTTCCATCCAGGACAGAGGATCGCAATGCTTGGTGCTTGCTGTCAATGGCCACGGTGTTTAATCGTGTTCCATACAGGGCTGGATGTAGCGTATATGTTACAGGCTGCAGGGGCAGGGACGCAGGCAATCAAGGGCGAAAATTGACCGACATGGCCGGGAACACAGATCCAAGTACGATGATTGCCGCAGGCTTCGACGCACCGGGCGGGCCGGATGTTCTGCGCATGGAAGAATTGCCGGTTCCCGTTCCGGGCGCGGGCGAAGTGCTGATCAGGGTTGCCTTTGCCGGGGTCAACCGGCCCGATGTGATCCAGCGGCAAGGCTTCTATCCCGCACCAGCGGGGGCATCCCCGATCCCGGGGCTGGAGATTGCCGGCGAAGTGGCGGCGATGGGTGGCGGTGTGCCGCCGAATGCCGCCGGGCAGCGGGTCTGCGCGCTGGTTACCGGCGGCGGCTATGCCGAATATTGCCTCGCCAGATATGACCATTGCCTGCCTGTTCCAGAGGGTATGTCGCTGGCAGAGGCGGCCGCGCTGCCTGAAACGCTGTTCACCGTGTGGCACAATGTCTTCGAACGCGGCTGGGCGTGCGAGGGAGAGACTCTGCTGGTCCACGGCGGCACCAGCGGAATCGGCACCATGGCGATCAAGCTGGCTAAACTGTTCGACATGACCGTGATCGTGACGTGCGGTAGCGAGGGGAAATGCGATGCCGCGCGGGTGATCGGGGCGGACCATGCGATCAATTACAAGGCGGAAGATTTCGTCGCCCGCGTCAAGGACATCACCGGCGGAACCGGGGTGCAATTGGTGCTCGACATGGTGTCGGGCGATTATGTGCCGCGCAATCTGGCCTGCCTGGCGGAAGATGGCCGCCATGTAACGATCGCGGTGCTGGGCGGGATGAAGGCGGAAATCAACATGGCGCAGATCATGTCGCGCCGCCTGACCCTGACCGGATCGACCCTGCGCGCCCGGCCCGATGCGTTCAAGGCGGCGGTCTGCGAGGAAATCCTGCGCAATGTCTGGCCCATGGTGGAACAAGGCAGGCTGCGCCCGGTGATGGACCTGTCCTTCCCACTGTCCCAGGCGGCGGCCGCCCATGCACGGATGGAGGCAGGGGACCATATCGGGAAAATCGTGCTGGAGACCGGGCTATGACAGACAATTTCACGCTTCACGAAGATCCCCGCAGCGGCAATTGCTACAAGATCAAGCTGACTGCTGCACTGCTCGGCATCCCGTTGGAACTGCGCGATTACGACATCATGAAAGGTGAAACCAAGACCGTGGAATTTCTTGGCAAGATCAATCGCCATGGAAGCATCCCGGTGCTGCAGGTCGGGGACCGGTTCCTGCCGGAAAGCAACGCCGCCTGCTGGTATCTCGCGGTTGGCAGCCCGCTAATCCCGACCGACCGGTTCGAACAGGCGGAAATGCTGCGCTGGATGTTCTTCGAACAATATAGCCACGAACCCAATATCGCCACGCTGCGGTTCTGGCTGCAATATGTCGGCGAGGCGAATTTGAGCCCCCAGCAGACCGCGCAGATCATGGCCAAGCGGATTGCGGGGACCGATGCGCTCGCCCTGATGGACGAGCATCTGGTTGGGCGCGAATGGTTTGTCGGGACCTCGATGACCCTCGCCGATATTGCGCTTTATGCCTATACCCATGTGGCGGAAGCCGGCGGTTTCGCGCTGCGCGATTACCACCATGTCTGCGCGTGGCTGGGCCGGGTGGCTGCCGCCCCGCGCTTTGTGACAATGGGCGGACACGCTTCGGCCATCTGACCCCGAACCGTCACCGAACGGAGATTCCCGCGTAACAAATGCCTGCCATGGACCTTAGGCGACACTGTACGCCAGGAGGATTCCCATGGCCGAAGACCGCACATTCCCGTTTCCCGCAGATATTCTGGGAAATGTCGCCAGTTTCCCCGACATCAAACCGGCCATCCCCGAACCTGCGCACGGCCAGCGGCAGCGCTATCGCACGATCTGGATCAGCGATGTCCATCTCGGCACCAGGGGCTGCAATGCCAATCTGCTGATCGATTTCCTAGATCATACCGACAGCGACACGATGTATCTGGTCGGCGATATCATCGATGGCTGGCGGCTGCGGAAAAAGGTCTATTGGCCGCCCGAACATAACGACATCGTCTGGCGGATCCTGAAACGTGCGCGGCGCGGCACCCGGATAGTCTATATTCCCGGCAATCATGACGAGATGATCCGACCCTTTTCGGGCATGAATTTCGGCGGTGTCGAGATATTGCGGGCGGCGGTTCATGATACTGCGGACGGGCGGCGGCTGCTGGTCCTGCACGGCGATGAATTCGATGCGATCATGCTCGCGCACCGCTGGCTCGCCTTTGTCGGCGATGCTTTGTACCATGTGATGATGGGCCTGAATATCTGGGTCAACCGGGTTCGGCGCGCCTTCGGCCTGCCCTATTGGTCGCTGTCCAGAATGGCCAAGCACAAGGTCAAGAATGCGGTGGAGTTCATCTCCCGCTACGAAGAAGTGGTTGCCCGCGCCGCTGCGGCCCGCGGGGTGGACGGAGTGGTTTGCGGCCATATCCATACCGCTGAAATCCGCACCTTTGCCCAGGACGGCAGATCCATCGAATATTACAATGACGGCGACTGGGTCGAAGGCTGCAATGCGCTGGTGGAGCATTTCGATGGCAGGATGGAATTGCTCCATTGGCCGGACGAAATAACCAGGCGCGAGGCGGCTGGAGCCCGCGCTGCGGCGGATAATGCGAAGGCGGCGGCATGAACCGGATGGCAGGATTCTCATCCGGTGGCGGGGCATCGCGGCCCTTTCCCGAACGGATCGCGATTGTCACCGATGCCTGGCTGCCGCAGATGAACGGGGTCGTGCGGACCCTTACCACCACGGCCGGGATGCTGCGCGAATGGGGGTATGACGTCACCGTTATTTCGCCTGACCAGTTCCGATCTGTTCCCTGTCCGACCTATCCCGAAATCCGTCTGGCATTGACCATACCGGGCACTATTGGTCTGCGCCTGGCCGCATTGTCACCCGACGCGGTGCATATCGCCACCGAAGGCCCGCTAGGTCTGGCGGCGAGGCGGTACTGCGCGAAAATGGGGGTTCCCTTCACCACGGCGTACCACACCCAGTTCCCCGATTATCTCGCTCGGCGCACTCACCTGCCTGCCAGCCTGTTCTGGCGCTATATCCGCTGGTTCCACCGCCCGGCGGAACGGATCATGGTGGCGACCGCCAGCATCCGCAGCGAATTGCGCGACCATGGCCTCCACCGCCTGCACCATTGGGGCCGCGGGGTTGATCTGGAATGTTTTACGCCGGATGCGCCAATGCCGCCTGAATTCGCCAGCCTGCCGCGCCCGATCCAGCTCTATGTCGGGCGGGTGTCGGTGGAAAAGAACCTGGAGGCGTTTCTATCCGGTAGCTATCCCGGCACAAGGGTAGTGGTCGGTGACGGTCCGGCCCGGGCGGAGCTGGAGCGCAAGTTCCCCGATGCGGTCTTCCTGGGCAAACGCGGCGGGCGCGATCTGGCGGGCTGCTATGCCGGCGCGGATGTATTCGTCTTTCCCAGCCGGACGGATACGTTCGGACTGGTGATGATCGAAGCACTGGCCTGCGGGACCCCGGTGGCGGCATTCCCCGTGCCCGGCCCGGTCGATATTGTCGATGATCGTGTCGGCGCCCTGTCGGAAGATCTCGACCGCGCCGTCGCCGCTGCCCTGTTCAGCAACCGGGCGGACTGCATCGCCCGTGCGCGGCAATTCAGTTGGGAGGAAGCAACCCGGCAATTCGCCGCCGGTCTGGTCCCCCTGGCAGAGGAATTATCGCTCGCAGTTTAGGGCCGGGCCGCAGCGTCTGCGCCAATTCTCTTGCCGAAACTCCGGCGATGCCCTAAATCAACGCGTGAACGGCCGCTCCGCAAGGGGCGGCCCTTATATTTTCTACTTTATTTTTGGGCCCGGAAACGGGCGGAGAAAACCATGGCCGACCAAGTCAAACCGCTGATGCCGCATGCGACCGCCACCTGGCTGGTGGACAACACCGCGCTCGGGTTCGAACAGATTGCCGAATTCTGCGGCATTCACATCCTCGAAGTGCAGGCGATGGCGGATGATCTGGCCAGCAGCAAATATACCGGCCGCGATCCGGTCCACGCCGGCGAACTGACGCTGGCAGAAATTGCCAAGGGCCAGGCAGACCCGGTCTACAGCCTCAAGATGCAGAAGGCACCCGTTGCGGTCAGCCGGACCAAGGGGGCCCGCTATACGCCGGTATCCAAGCGGCAGGACAAGCCCGACGGTATTTCGTGGATATTGCGCAATCATCCCGAATTTTCCGACGCGCAGATTTCCAAACTGATCGGCACGACCCGCAATACTATCAACGCGATCCGCGACCGGACGCATTGGAACATCCAGAATATCCAGGCGAAAGACCCGGTTACGCTGGGCCTGTGTTCGCAGCGCGAACTTGACGCCGCAGTGGCCAAGGCCGCCAAGAATATCGTGCCGGTTGAAGGTGAAGAGCCGGTTGTAGTCGCCGAGGGAACTAGCGACCGGGAGAAGCTGATCGAGGAATTGCGCGCCGAACGGACCGCCAATGTCAAGGCAGCGTCGGATGCGGCACAGGAAGCCGAAGCGGCCGCATGGCTGGAAGCCAAGCGCGCCGCCGAAGCGGGCGAGACACCGCCGGAAAACGGTTTTCCCCCTGCTGGCTGAATATCGGGCGATATTGGACAGCTTACCCCAAATTGCTTGCCCCGATTGGCGTGTTACTCCATTGAATTGACATGGATGTAAGCACCGCAAACTATCAGCACCCCTGCGCCTGGGACATGGTTCTCGAAAGCGTGCCCCTGCCGGAACTGTTCGCCCGCAGCACGGATGCAGCGCCCGGTGCGCCGCTCGCCGAATTCGTCGGGCGCACTTATAGCTACGCGGATCTGTTTTTGGAGGCGCGCCGTTTCGCCGCCGGCCTGCAGGCCGCCGGAATTGCCAAGGGCGACCGGGTCGGCCTGTTCCTGCCCAATGTACCGATCTACATTTCCGCCTATTACGGCGCGATGATGGCGGGTGCGACCGTGGTCAATTTCTCGCCGCTATATAGCGTGGACGAACTGGCCCAGCAGGTCGAGGATTCGGGCACGCGTTTGTTGGTCACGATTGATGTTGCATCCTTGCTGCCCAGTGCATTGAAGGTGCTCGACGGATCATCGCTGCAAAGCCTGACGGTTGGCCGACTGGGCGATATGTTGCCGCTGGGCAAGCGGCTGGCGCTGAAATTGCTTGGCCGCAAACAGATCAGCTCCATTCCGGATCGGCCCGATGTCAGCAAATGGACGGATTTGCTTGGCGAGAACGATCCCGCGCCGGTCGCGATTGATCCGGATAATGACCTTGCGCTGCTGCAATATACTGGCGGGACCACGGGCACGCCCAAGGGGGCGATGCTGACCCATGCCAATCTGTCGGCCAATGCCCTGCAGGTGGATGCAATCGATCCGTTCGAGGGCAGGGATATGATCCTGGGCGTGCTGCCGATGTTTCATGTATTTGCCAACACCTGTGTGCTGAACCGCACGGTTGCGAAAGGCGGCTGTATTGCGCTGCTGCCGCGTTTCGATGCGGGGCAGGCCCTGAAGACGATCAGCCGGGTGAAGCCGACCGCTTTCCCCGGTGTTCCCACGATGTATCAGGCGCTGCTCGATCATCCGGACGTGACCAAGACCGATTTTTCCTCCCTGAAGATATGCATTTCTGGCGGCGCGCCGCTGTCGGCCCCGCTGCGGGAGAAGTTCGAAGCCGTAACCGGTGCCCGTCTGGTGGAAGGGTACGGCCTGACCGAAAGTTCCGGCGTCGTGTCAACCAACCCCTATGTCGGAACCCGCAAACCGGGCACCATCGGACAGGTCCTGCCGCAAACCCGGGTCAGGCTGCGCGACAAGGAAGACGCCAATTTACCCGCCGGGCAGGGCGAGCCGGGAGAGCTGGTCATTCGCGGCCCCCAGATCATGCGCGGCTACTGGAACCGGCCCGAAGCGGCAGAAACCGCATTTGTCCGGATCGACGGCGAGCCATGGCTGCGCACCGGCGATATTGCCACCATCGATGATGAAGGCTTCATCGCCATTGTCGACCGCAGCAAAGACATGATCGCAGTTGGCGGGTTCAAGGTATTCCCCAGCCATGTGGAGGCGGTGCTGCTGGAAAATCCAGCGGTGAAGGAAGCGCTGGTGATCGGGGTGCCCGACGATTATCTCGGGGAGATTCCGGCGGCCTATATCACGCTGAACGATCCGCCGGGTGATGGGACGGAAAGAACCGCCGATCCATCCGTGCTGGCCGATTGGCTCAACAGCCGCGTCGGCAAGCACGAGCGGGTGAAGGAAGTGGTCGTCCGCGATGAATTGCCCAAGACGATGATTGGAAAGCTCGACCGCAAGGCCCTGCGTGCGCAAGTACTGTAATGATCCAGACGGGCCCGGCCCCGGCTTGCGCCGGGATTAGCTGATCAGAGTCAGCCGGCCAGAGTCAGCTTCGGTTCGTCACCCCCGGTTTTGGGATCATTGTTCTTCAGATCCGCCTTTGCGGCCGGACTGATCTTCGCTGCGCGCGGCGCGAAACGGCCTTCTACCGATGCGCCCTGTTCGATGGTCAGCGCGTCATAATGCACATCACCATCGATTCGCGCGCTCTTGAGCACCACCAGTTCGCGGGCCGAGATGGAGCCGATCACCGTGCCCGACAAACGGGCGCTTTCGGCTTCGATCATGCCTTTGACCACGCTGCCTTCACCCTGGACGAGCGATGCGCAGGTGATGTCCCCTTCGATATTACCGTCGACGTGCAGTTCGGTTGTGGCGGCGACATTGCCGGTAATGGTAACGTCGGATCCGATAACGGAAAATGTGGAATTTGAACTGGCCATCGGTTTAATTCCTGTGCTGGTTGTCGGAACGGGGCGCGGTGTCCGATCGGGCTTCTTTGAGAACATCGGGAGCATACTCCAGAAAAGGGCGTGGATTTACGGCGCGGCCATTGATCCGCACTTCGAAATGAAGATGCGGGCCGGTAGAGCGGCCGGTACTGCCGATCGCGCCAATTATGTCACCAGCGGCGACTGTCTGTCCCACTTTGGCGGCAAATTTGGACATATGGGCATAGCGGGTCATCAAACCGTTGCCGTGGCTGACTTCCACAACATTACCGTAACCCGATTTCTTGCCGACGAAATTGACGCGGCCATCGGCTGCGGCATGAATCGGTGCGCCGGTCAGGCCCCTGAAATCAAGTCCGGCATGCATGGCGCCCCGGCCATTGAATGGATCGCGGCGATAGCCGAAACCGGAGGTGATATTTTCGATACGGGCAGGCATCACCTGCGGCACCCCGTCGAGGCCGCGTTCCAGCGCAGCCATGCGGGCAAGGCTGAGGCCGAGGCGTTCGAATCGCGGATCGATCTTGCCGACGGCACCGGTTGCCAGTTCTTCGAGCGGACCACCCATGGCCGACCGGTCGGCGTTACGAAGCATCGCCTTGGGATCCAGGCCCAGCTTCAGGATCGCGGCAGCCGCCCGGGCGGCGCGGCGGTCGGCAAATCGGGTCAGGCGTTCGGCAAAGGCAATCTGCCGCGCCTCAAGCTTCGCGAGGCCGGCGGCTTCCGGAATCATTGCGCTGACCTTGGTTACCGCCTTGTCGCTTTCCATGCTCGAATCGCTGACGGTTTCGCCTGCCCTGACATCGTCGGGCAGCGTCGGCACCATGGCTTCGAGGAATTCCTGCCGGGCGACCAGATCTGTCTGGACCCGGTTTATGTCACCGCGATATTTTGCCACCGTTTCTTCAGATGTGGCGACCTTGGCTTCGCGCTGCAGCAACGATGAAAGATCGGCCTGCGCGCGGTATTGGGCCCAGCCCATCAGTGCCATGGAAATCGCCCAGGCAAGCAGCGCGGCCAGCACGATTGCGGCGGCGATCATCTGTAATTTCGATGATATCTTGATGAATCGGACCTGGCCTTGTGACCGCATGAAAAATTCGCGGTCAGGAAACCATGCCCGGATACGGTTCAGCCATCCGCTGACGGTTATATTATTGTTCAAAGCGACCCCACGTCTTATGTCCACGCCCGATGTTCTTTTCTGAGCGGCGGGCTAACACGCGAATCCGATGCGGTCGAATCCGGCAGCGGCGCGAAGGGGCGAATCGACCCAATCGCGGGATGAAGTGATGATTGTTTGTGGAAATAGCCCGAATCGCCGGGAACTTTCATCCGCGAAGATGGTTCCGTGCCCGATTCTCAATCGTCCCCTGACAATTGCGGCAGCACTTGCTACCCCGCGATCATGACACAGCAAGAAACCAGCGCAACCCAGCCCAATCCCGCCGACCTCGTCGGCGGTCTCGCCCGTGCCGGGCGCAAAGCCCAGACCAGGCTGGCACGCCTCTCCGGTCCGGAAAAAGCGCAAGCCCTGCAACTGGCTGCGCAAGGCCTGCGCGCGGCCGAGGCGGAGATTCTCGCGGCAAACGAGCTGGATCTGGCCGCTGCCCGCAAGGCCGGATTGGCCGAGGCCATGCTGGACCGGCTTGCTCTCGACGCGGGGCGAATCGAAGCGGTCGCCAGCGCGGTCGAGGCCGTGGCGGCCCTGCCCGATCCTGTCGGCCAGAAGATCGACCGGACGCAGCGCCCCAACGGGCTGGTTCTCGAACGTGTGCGCGTGCCGATTGGCTTGCTCGGGATCATCTATGAAAGCCGTCCCAATGTAACGGCGGATGCCGCTGCGCTATGCGTGCGTGCCGGCAATGCCGTGCTGCTGCGCGGAGGCAGCGAGGCGGTCCATTCCAACCGCGCAATCCATGCCGCCATGGTCGGCGGATTGGTCAAAGGCGGCGTTCCGGCGGAAGCCGTGCAATTGATCCCGACGCAGGACCGCGCGGCGGTGGGCGCCATGCTGGCGGCTGCCGGGCTGATCGACATGATCATCCCGCGCGGCGGCAAGAGCCTGGTGGCGCGGGTGCAGGCCGATGCGCGGGTGCCGGTCCTGGCCCATCTCGACGGCATTTGTCACACTTATATCCATCAGGCGGCCGATCCGGAAATGGCGCGCAGCGTGGCCCATAATGCAAAATTGCGCCGCACCGGCATTTGCGGCGCGATGGAAACATTGCTGCTGGATGCGACTTTCCCCGATTCGCCGGCCCTGCTGGGTGATTTGCTGGATGCGGGCTGCGAATTGCGCGGTGATCCCCGTGCCCAGGCGATGGATTCACGCATCCTTCCAGCGGCGGCAGAAGATTGGGACACCGAATATCTCGAAGCAATCCTGTCGGTTGCCGTGGTGGACGGGCTGGATGATGCGCTGGCCCATATCGCCGCCCACAGTTCGGGCCATACCGATGTGATCGTGACGCAGGACGAGGTGGCAGCCGAACAATTCCTCGCCATCGTCGATTCGGCGATCGTGATGGTCAATGCATCTTCCCAATTTGCCGATGGCGGCGAATTCGGGCTGGGCGCTGAAATCGGCATTGCCACGGGCCGGCTGCATGCGCGCGGCCCGGTCGCGCTGGAGGGGCTGACCACGTATAAATGGCTGGTCCGCGGGACCGGCCAAATCCGCCCGTAAGAAATTGCAAGTAAACCAGTAAACCCGCAGGAGCCCCGTTTAATGCGCTACCACCGTCTTGGAAGAACCGGCCTGCTCGTATCCGAATTATGCCTTGGCACCATGACCTTCGGCGGGGGTGGGGGGATATGGGAAAAGATCGGTAATCTCGACCAGGAAAAATCGAATGAACTGGTCAAGGGCGCGGTCGATGCCGGGATCAATTTCATCGATACGGCCAATGTCTATTCGGGCGGATTGTCCGAAAAGATCACCGGCCAGGCGCTGAGGGATCTGGGGATTGCGCGGCAGGACGTGGTGATTGCTACCAAGGCGCTGGGGCCGATGGGCGAAGGTATCAATGACAGCGGTGCATCCCGCTATCACCTGATGAACCAGATCGATGCCAGTCTTGAGCGGCTGCAGCTCGATCATGTCGACCTGTATCAGATCCACGGCTGGGACCCGGTCACCCCGATGGAAGAAACCTTGCGCGCACTCGACGATATCGTCCGTTCCGGCCGGGCGCGCTATATCGGGGTGTCCAATTGGGCCGCGTGGCAGATTGCCAAATCGCTTGGCCTGTCCGAGCTCAGGAGCCTCGAAAAATTCGCATCCCTCCAGGCGTATTATTCACTCGCGGGCCGCGATCTGGAACGCGATGTCATCCCGATGCTGAAAAGTGAAGGCCTCGGGCTAATGGTCTGGAGCCCGCTCGCTGGGGGTTTCCTTAGCGGGAAATTCACCCGGGACAGCAAGGGGGAGGGGCGCCGTGCGGACTTCGATTTCCCGCCGATCGACAAGGATCAGGGCTATGATGCGGTCGATGCAATGCGTTCCATCGCCGACGCCAAGAGCGTGACCGTGCCGCAGATTGCGCTGGCATGGTTGCTGACAAAACCTGCGGTTACTACCGTGATCATCGGGGCCAAACGGATCGATCAGCTAAAGGATAATCTCGGGTCGGTCGATGTCGAACTGACTGCAGAGGAAATGCAGACCCTCGATGCATGCTGTGCGCTGTCGCCCGAATATCCCGGCTGGATGCTGGAACGCCAGAGCGAATATCGCCGCGATGCGATGGCCGGGAAGGCGCCTTCTTCATGATTCGCACCCGGTAATGGCCCGAATCGGATTACTGGGCGGCAGTTTCAATCCCGCCCATGGCGGGCACCGCCGGGTCAGCCTGTTTGCGCAAGGCGCGCTGGGGCTGGACGAGGTGTGGTGGCTGGTATCGCCCGGTAATCCGCTGAAGCCGGGAAAAGGCATGGCACCGCTGCCCGCTCGGGTAAAATCGGCGGCGGCACAGGCGCGCCGCGCGCCGATAAAAGTCACCGCGATCGAACAGCAATTGGGCACGCGGTATACTATCGATACTTTGCGCGCGCTGCGCCGCCGGTATCCCAAAATGGAATTTGTCTGGCTGATGGGGTCCGACAATCTGGCGCAATTCCACCGTTGGAAGGATTGGCGCGCTATAGCGAAAATGATGCCGATTGCGGTAATCGCGCGGCCCGGCTATAATAGCCATGCTGTTGCAAGCCCCGCGATGGCCTGGCTCGGGCGTTTTCGTATGTCCGCCGCCAGATTCAAACAGAGGGGTGAATGGAGCGCACCGGCACTGGTGAACTTGCGTTTTGATCCCGATTCTCGTTCGGCTACGGCAATTCGCCGTGCTGATCCGGATTGGGCATCGCGCATGTCGCTGGTATCACCGCGCGACCAGATTACCCATCGCCTTATCAACCGGGCCCCCATAATGATGCGAGACATTGGCTGCGATAGGGGCAAGGCGCCGTGAACAGCGCCGAGCCCGCCATGATGCTCCCATACACACTCAGGAGAAATGATTTCGCCTATGACTCAGGCGCACACACCTCTGGCCGACAATGGCCAATCCGCACAGAATTTGCCCGTGACAGATAGTCCGGCTGAAGACGTTCCCGCACCGGTTCCCGGCTCGCTCCACGCATTGATCATGGATCAGCTGGACGAGGACCAGGCGCAGGATATCGTTTCGATTCCGCTTGCCGGAAAATCCTCCATGGCCGATTTCATGGTAATCGCCTCGGGCCGTTCGACACGGCAAGTGGCTTCGATTGCGCAGAAACTGGGCGAGATGGTCAAGAAGGCAGGCCATGGCCCGGTCCGGCTGGAAGGGCTGCCTGCCGCCGATTGGGTCCTGCTCGATGCAGGTGATGTGGTCGTGCATCTGTTCCGTCCGGAAGTTCGCAGTTTCTACAATCTGGAACGGATGTGGGCATTTGGCGATGCGCCTCCGGTTTCCGGTATAGCGTGATCTTCCGGCTAATCGGCCAGTAATACGCCTTGCTCCTTCACGTTATCGCGCGCGGCAAGATTGCTCGCTCGCCAGAGGCGGAGCTGGTGGCACGCTATGAAAAGCGCCTTGGCTGGCCGCTGAAACTCACCGAACTGCCCGAAGTGGGTGGGCGGATTCCCGATCCCCAGACTCCGTGCCGTATCGTTCTGCTGGACGAGCGGGGCCGCAACCTGACCTCGGAAGAATTGGCGGCGATCCTGGGTGATTGGCGCGATAGCGGCATTCGCGAGGCGCGCTTCGTGCTGGGCGCGGCGGACGGGCATTCAGCCAGTGATCGAAGCGAAGCAGACCTGCTGCTGGCGTTCGGCAAGGCGACCTGGCCGCATTTGCTGGCCCGGGCGATGGTGCTCGAACAGCTTTACCGGGCGACCACCATGTTGGCGGGTCATCCCTATCATCGTTCCTGAATATCGGGCACAGCGGCGTCACGATGTCACGGATCAGATCAATCCAGCCCTCCGGCCTGACGATGTTGGCAGGCGTTGCCGCCATGGCCCTCGCCATCCCCGCCGGATTTGCGGGCCTCGCCCAGCAGAATGACGGGTTTACGACCATCGATGAAACGCAAGCGGCGCTGGAACGGGCACTGGCGGAAGCCTCGGCAGCCGATGCCCGCGGCAAGAAGCTGGAAGCCGAAGCCCGCAGCGCAACCGTAGAAGCGCAGAAAACCGCGCGTCAGGCTGCTGCGCTCGCGGCACGAATCCAACAGGCCGAAGCAGACATTACTGCCGCCGATGCGCGCATTGCCCTGATCGCTGGCCAGCGAAGCCAGCTCGGCCGCAGATTGGCCCAGCGGCGCGGGCCGCTGGTGCGGTTAACCGCAGCATTGCAGAAACTTGCCCGCCGCCCTCTCGCCCTGTCCGCATTGCGGCCCGGATCCTTGCGCGAAACAGTCTATCTTCAGGCCATGCTCGAAACAGCCATCCCCCAGGTGCAGAGCCAGACCGCTACCTTGCGTGCGGAAATCGACCGGCGTCGGCGATTGGAAAATGCCGCGCGTCAGGCAGCGGCGGCCCTGCGCGGCGGCGAGGATGAACTGGCCCGGCGGCGGACAAGCCTCGCCGCGCTGGAAACGCGCCAGCGCCTTGCCTCGCGCAGCGCGAGCGGTGATGCCAATCGCGAGATCGAACGCGCGCTGGCGCTGGCAGAGGAAGCGCGCGATCTAGATGCGCTGGTGGGCCGGCTGGATGCAGAAGGGTCCCTGCGCCAGGAACTTGCTGCCCTGCCCGGGCCGATAATTCGCCCCGGAAAGCCGGAGGATGCACGGGTCAGCACGGCCGCAATCGCATCTGCATCCGCAGTCGCCACTGCCGCGCCTGGCCGGTACCAGCTGCCCGTAGTCGGGCGGACCGTGACCGGGTTCGGCGCGCGGGGTGAAGGCGGCGGGGCAAGCAACGGCATTTCGCTGTCCCCCCGTCCCGGCGCGCAAGTGGTCGCGCCGGGTGCCGGGCGCGTGGTCTTTGCC
>JAGXGU010000024.1 GCA_024636575.1 Altererythrobacter sp. | reverse complement strand
CGCCTGCCGGCACATCGTCGGTGATCACCGCGATTTCGCCTTCCATGTCGCAGCCCCATGCCGGATCGCCCAACGGTATCGGGTCGCGCGGCGCAAGGAATCCGTCGGAGCCACCCTGATACATCAGCGGGTCGTGATAGAAACTGTCGGGAACTTCCGAATTTCGCGCCTTCCGGACGAGTTCGACATGGTTGATATAGGCGCTGCCATCGGCCCATTGATAGGCGCGGGGCAGTGGCGATGCGGCCTCCCGTTCGTGGAACCGGCCACATGGCACTGCTTGGTGTTCGACATCGATATACAGCGCTTCCAGCCTTGGCGCGCATTCGTCCCAATTATCCAGCGCAGCCTGCATCGTCGGCGCGATGTTGCCCGCCGCGCAATAGCGGGTGAGATCTTTTGAAACGACGACCAGAATACCGTCGCGGCCTGATTTGAGGGATGCCAGTTTCATAGATTATTGCTCCTGTTCAGGCGGGTTTTGGGCTGTCGATTTGATTGTCAGGGTGGGCGCGGCGGAAAGCGTCGTGCGCAAGGCAGGCCTGTTCGATCCGCACCATATTCGGCATGTTCGCCAGGTCGAAGTGGAAACGCCGCGCATTATAGAGCTGCGGGATCAGGACCACTTCGAATAATCCGGGCGCATCGAACAGGAATTCACCCGCGCCCAATTGCGCGAGACGGTGTTCCAGCGGCACCAGCGTCTTGGTCAACCAATGGCGGTACCATATGTCGATCTCGTCCTGATCGTGGCCCAGCGTATCCTTGAGGTATTTCAGCACCGGCAAATTCAGCGGCGCATGCAGTTCCGTCGCCATGGCATAGGTCAATTCGCGGACGGTGAAGCGGTCTTCGATGTCGGCGGGCATCAGGGACCGGTCGGGATAGGCCTCGTCCAGCCATTCCAGGATCGCCATGCTTTGCGCCCGGTCGCGGCCACCGGCAGCCAGCATCGGGACGCTCGCGAAGGGATTTCTTGCCACGAAATCAGCCGCTTTCTGCTCGGCGTGAAGCAAATTGACCGGAATATTTTCATATTCCAGCCCTTTGAGGTTCAAGGCAATTCGCAGGCGATAGCTGGTGGAGCTACGGTAGTAGCCATACAATTTCACGGACTGATCTCTCCCTCCGGCCAATATCACTCTTATTCGGCAATCGGGCAAGCGGAATGGCGCGCTCCTGACGGATTCAACGAGATGTTGGAATCAGGAGCGCGGCAAAATCAGAATGCAGAAATGCCGGTTATCCCGCGGCCCAGGATCAGCGCATGGACGTCATGCGTGCCCTCGTAGGTGTTGACCGTCTCCAGATTCACCATGTGCCGCATGATCTGGTATTCATCGGAAATACCGTTGCCACCATGCATGTCGCGCGATTGGCGCGCCACATCCAGCGCCTTGCCGACATTGTTACGCTTCACGATCGAGATCATCTCCGGCGCGAAGCGGCCTTCATCCATCAGACGGCCAACGCGCAGGGACGCTTGCAGGCCAAGCCCGATGTCGCTCATCATGTCGGCCAGCTTCTTTTGATACAGCTGGGTCGCGGCCAGCGGACGGCCAAACTGATTGCGGTCGAGACCATATTGGCGCGCAGCGTGGAGGCAGAATTCCGCCGCGCCCATCGCGCCCCAGCTGATCCCGTACCGGGCGCGGTTGAGGCAGCCGAATGGCCCCTTCAGTCCCTGAACTTCGGGCAGTAATGCGTCCGCAGGCAGTTTGACATCGTCCATCATGATCATGCCGGTGGTGGAGGCGCGCAGGGATAATTTTCCCTCTATCTTGGGTGCAGACAACCCCGCCATCCCCTTTTCCAGCACGAAGCCGCGAATGCCGTCACCGTGCGCTTCGCTTTTCGCCCAGACGACGAATACATCGGCAAAGGGAGAATTGCTGATCCAGGTTTTTGCGCCCGACAGTGAATAGCCATCGCCGTCTTTCCTGGCATAGGTGCGCATTCCGCCGGGGTCTGAGCCGGCATCGGGTTCGGTCAGGCCGAAACAACCGATTAATTCGCCGCTGGCCAGCCCGGGCAGATATTTGCGGCGCTGTTCTTCGCTGCCATATGCGTGGATCGGATACATCACCAGGCTGGACTGGACCGAAGCCATCGAACGGTATCCGGAATCGACCCGTTCAATTTCGCGCGCGATCAAACCGTAGGCGACATAGCTCGCACCCGCGCCGCCATATTCTTCCGGCACTGTCGCGCCAAGCAGCCCGGCTTTGCCCATCAGCGGGAACAGTTCGGGCGCGGAAATTTCTTCCCGGTAAGCCTGCTGGATGCGGGGCTGCAATTCAGATTGTGCGAAACCGTGCGCGGCATCGCGGATCATCCGCTCGTCTTCGGACAATTGCCCTTCCAGATCGAATGGGTCTTCCCAGTTGAATGGCATCATGCCGGCCATGGTAACTCCTGAACATTTTCAATTGATCGCATCGGAAATCTGTCTGTGCGCTCCCTGATGGCCGGTTTCAAGCGCTGTCGCGGCGGGTCGCGGCGGAAATTGCCAGTATTTGCTCGGCCTGCCGGAGATGAAGGACTTCGACCATTTTCCCGTCCAGCCGGATGACGCCCTTGCCCTCGTTCTCGGGCGCGGCAAAGGCGGCCACGATTTTTCCGGCGTCGGCGATCTCTTTAACGGAGGGACCGAAGGCGGAGTTGGCAGCGGGTAGCTGTGCAGGATGGATCACCGTCTTTCCATCAAACCCCAGCGCCGCGCCTTGTCTGCATTGAGCGGCGAACCCCGCGTCGTCATCCAGCGCGTTGAACACCCCGTCAATCACGGACAGACCGTATGCCCGCCCCGCCACAACGGATTGGGTGAGGAGGGGCAGCATGGCGGATCGCCCGGTATCCAGAACGCAGCGCATTTCCAGCGCCAGATCGTTGGTGCCCAGTACGAAAGTCGTCAGGCCGGCCTCCGCCGCCGCAGCAGCAATTGCAGGTAATTCGAGAAAGGCGGCGCAGGTTTCCAGCATCGCCCAAAGTTCGGGTCCATCGCCCAAGGCAGCACGGTATTGCGCCAGTTCCAAGGCGGAGGACAGTTTCGGCACCAGTACAGCGGTAATTCCTGAACCGCGCCCCAAGCCGTGCTCCAAGCCCTGCAGCGCGGCGCAGTCCGCCGCGCCCCATTCGCTATCCAGCGCATTGATCCTGACCACCAACAGACGGTCACCAAATCCTCCCTCGCGTACCGCCGTGACTGCCGCATCACGCGCCTCGGCCTTGGCATCGGGGGCAACCGCATCCTCCAGATCCAGGATCACCGCATCGCAATCCGCACCCCTGGCCTTGGCCACAGCACTGGCCCGGTTGGCGGGCAGATACAGCACGGTGCGGAGCGGGCGCCACACGGTTTCGGGAGCGTTCATGCGGGCCGGTTCGCGATCAGATCATCGACCACCGATGGATCAGCCAAAGTCGAAGTATCGCCCAGATTACTGAAGTCGTTCTCGGCAATCTTGCGCAGGATTCGCCGCATGATCTTGCCGCTGCGGGTCTTAGGCAAGCCGGGCGCAAACTGCACCACATCGGGCGTCGCGATCGGCCCGATTTCCTTGCGCACCCATTGGACCAATTCGGCGCGCAAAGCATCGTCACCCTCGATCCCGGCGTTGGGCGTGACATAAGCGTAAATGCCCTGCCCCTTCACATCATGCGGCATCCCGACCACGGCGGCTTCGGCAACCTGGGGATGGGCGACAAGGGCGCTTTCGACCTCCGCCGTGCCCATCCGGTGGCCGGACACATTGATCACATCGTCGATCCGTCCGGTGATCCAATAATAGCCACCATCGTCCCGCCGACAGCCATCGCCAGTGAAATAGGTGCCCGGAAATGTGCTGAAATAGGTCTGGAAAAACCTCTCGTGATCGCCGTAAACCGTTCGCATCTGGCCGGGCCAGCTGTCCTTGATGACCAGCGGACCTTCTGCGGCACCATGTATTTCCTTGCCGTCATTATCGACCAGCGCGGGCTGGACGCCGAACATCGGGCGGGTGGCGCTGCCAGGTTTCAGCGCAGTCGCGCCGGGCAGGGGCGTGATCATAGCGCCGCCGGTTTCGGTCTGCCACCAGGTATCGACAATCGGGCAGCGCCGTTCGCCGATTACACGGTGGTACCAGTCCCACGCCTCGGGATTGATCGGTTCACCGACGGAGCCGAGCAGGCGCAGGCTCTTGCGGCTGGTTTTTGTGACATACTCATCGCCCTCCCGCATCAGCGCGCGAAGTGCCGTGGGGGCGGCGTAGAAAATCTCGACACCGTATTTGTCGATCACCTGCCAGAAGCGCGAGAAATCGGGGTAATTGGGCACGCCTTCGAACATCACCGTGGTCGCGCCATTCATCAGCGGGCCGTAAACCACATAACTATGCCCGGTGACCCAGCCGACATCCGCCGCGCACCAAAAGACCGGCATCGAACCATCCGCGTTCGGCTGATAATCGAACACATATTCATGTGTCATGCTGACCCATACGGAATATCCCCCGGTGGTGTGCAGCACGCCCTTGGGCTGGCCGGTCGAACCGGAGGTATAGAGGATGAACAGCGGGTCTTCCGCATCCATCACCTCGGCCGGGCAATCGTCAGGCTGATCGGCAATCCCCTCTGCCCAGTCGATGTCGCGCCCTGTCACCATCGGCACATCCGCGCCGGTGTGACGCAGCATGATGACGGTATCGACCGCCACTTTTTCAAGCGCGGTATCGACATTGGCCTTGAGCGGAATCGACTTCCCGCCGCGCAGGCCCTGATCGGCGGTCAGGACGATATTGGACTGGCAATCCGCGATCCGGCCAGCCAGCGCATCGGGCGAGAAGCCGGCGAAAACGATGGAATGAACTGCGCCGATCCGGGCGCAGGCCAGCATTGCCACGGCGGCTTCGGGAACCATCGGCAGGTAAATCGTGACGCGGTCACCCTTGGTCACGCCCCTGGCTCTGAGCAGATTGGCAAACCGGCAGACATCGCGGTGCAGTTGGGCATAAGTGATTGTGCGACCTAGGGCCGCCGGATCGTCCGGCTCCCAAATGATCGCGACTTGGTCGCCGCGCGATTCCAGATGCCGGTCGAGGCAATTGGCTGCAAGGTTCAGCTGGCCGCCTTCGAACCAGCGGATGCGAAAATCTTCCCGGGCAAAGGACGTATCCTTGACCGTATCGAAGGGCGTGATCCAGTCGATCCGCTGCGCTTCAGCCCGCCAGAATGTATCGGGATCGCTGATCGAATGGCGATATTTTTCGCCATAGCCCGCTTCATCGATCAGCGCATTCCTGGCCCATTCTGACGGCACTGGATAGATCGCATCGGTCATTATCTTCTCCCGGGATATCGCCTGGTTTAGAGCTGGCCGTCACAGCTTGCCGAATTTTTCTTCATATCCGGTCATGTCGCCGCTTGCGAGAAATTCGGCCTGCGCCACCCAATTATCGCGCCGGATGCGCCCTTCGAACCGGCCCAATTGCGCATCGATCCGGTCGATATCTTCATCCGACCATGCGGCGATCTGCGAAAAACGGGTAATCCCCAGCGATATCAGCAAGGACCTCAGCTTGGGGCCGACGCCCTTGATCCGGCTGAGATCATCAGGCGTTTCATCCGCTACCGCGCTGGCGGCCTCTGCCTGCTGCGCTTCGACAATGGCGGCCACGGCGGTGCCGGCCCCTGCCAGTCCCGGCGGGACAATGGGGGGGATGGACGCGGCAGCGGGCGGCGTATCGATCAACGCCTGGTTGCGGGCAGCGGGGGCGGCGCCTTCGTCAAGCGCGTCTGTCTTGTCCGTCTCCACACTGGTCCGGCGGGTAATGACGAATATCCAGTAAGCAACCGCAATGCCGACCAGCAATGCGATAACGAACAGCAGCCAATTTGCCTGCACCAATTCCACCATCATTCGTACCCTTCGTCATGCGCAATGCCGCGGCCCCATAGAGCCCAGCCAAGCCCGATCCCGATGCCATAGGCAACCAGCAACAGGATCATCAGTTCAAACACTATAGGCATATTCAGCAAATCCCGCTTTCTGGCACCGGCATTATCGCGGCCCCGGTGTATCGACCGGTGTCGGCGCAATCGGCACGGTTGCAATTACCGAAAATTCGATACGGCGGTTGGCCGGATCCGAAGGCAGCAGCCCTTCTGCCGGCTCGCTTGATCCGGCACCGCGTGCGCGCAAGCCTGCGCTGGGTATGCCCCTGCTGATCAGGCCTTCCTTGACTGCCACAGCCCGTGACTGGGAAAGCACCAGATTCCCCGTTTCGGTGCCGGAACTGTCGGTATGCCCGGTAATCGCGATGATACTGCCCAGACAGGGCTGCAGCGCAGCAGCCACTTCATCCAGCAGTTCCAGGCTGGATGGATCGAACGAACTACTCGATTCCTCGAACCGGATGGTCCGGGCGCGCAGCAGCGCTTCGACATCGTCCTGACAATGCAGCGGCGTGAATGACAGGGCGACATTTTCGGCGACTATCGTACCATCGGTCCAGTTTACTCCGCCAACGCCAGGGATCGCGGCCACCGCCTCGGCAATCCTTCCGCGGGTTGCTTCGTCCACACCTTGCCCGCCGCTGAGCATGGCGTGGCGTGTCGGCCAGCCGTCATTGGTGGCGAAGCGTGCGGTAATCGGTTCACCCCCCGCCTGTGCAATCGCGGCCTGAGCTGCACGGTCCATTTCTGCCACCATCTGCCCGCCGCTGGATGCACCCCCGATGAAGGCCAGAATGGCTATCAGCAAGGCTCCGGCGGTTATTGCGGCGGTGGGACTAAAGGTCATGGCCCTTCCTTAGACATGCGCATCGCCAGAGCAAAGGGGGCGGCGATAAAAAGACAAAACGCGGCGTTCGCCCGCGTCAACCGCCTGTCACGGGGGCAGCATCGCCGCCCAGATTGCGGCGAAATAATACCCGGTCTTCCGGTCCGAAGCCCTTGTGCCAGATCACGAAACCATAGGTCAGCAGGATTGCGGGAATGCCGAAGGACAGTTCTGCCCATTCCGGCAGCAGCGTGGCCAGAAAACCGACCACGACAGCAGGCGCGGCGGCCCATACCAACGCCCAGCGCCAATTGTTGACCGGATGCCCCAGGATGCGCGATAGCAGCCAGGCCTTGGTCAGGGACATGATCCCCAGTGCCAGCATCAGGGACAGTGCAGCCCCCGCCGCGCGGTAGTAATCGCTCAGCCCGTAAAGATCTGCCAGCATCATTACACCCACGGTCATGGCGGCTTGCAGCAGGATGGTGGCAATGGAAATCGACAGGTTGCGCATCCGTGCCATGTAAACCAGCGCTGCTTCCGACACGACCGCGGTGGCCGCCACCACTTCGGCAGCGAGCAGGAATGCCAGCGCGCCCGTACCGGCAACAAAACCCGGCCCGACCAGACCCATCACGCCTTCGCCGGGAACCCCCAGCGCCAACGCAATACCTGCCTGCGCGGCAATGATCCAGAAACCGACCTGGCAGACCTGTGATGCAATCCCGGCGTAGTTTTTCTCTTTCAGGTTGCGGGTAATAACTGGCCCCAGGATCGGTTCGAAACTGGTTTTCAGTTTCTGCGGCAGGCTGGCGACCTGCTGCGCCACGTAATAGACGCCGACTGCAGCGGGCGCGGCGAACAGGCCCAGGATAAACAGGTCCAGCCGCCGGGTGCCCCATTCAATCGCATCGGCGCTCGCAAGGGGAAGCCCCCGGATGGTAAGCCTGCCCATCCGGCCAAAATTGGGCCTCCAGCCGCGCGGCAGACCGTATTCCCTGATGAATGGCCAGAAGGCAAACATGGCCGCCGCCATGATCGACGCCAGATAGGCCATGCTCAGGCCGCTGGCAGGAATTATATAGAAAAAGACCCCGGCCATGATCGAGATGGTCCATGGTTCCACCACCGCCCGTGCGCGCACAGTTGTCGCAATGTCGAACCTGTATGCCTGCGCGGACAGCGCGATCTCGGTCATTGCCAGGGCGGGGATCACCAACACGATCAGCCGGTCAAGTTGCGTATATTGTCCGCTGGGGAACATCAGGGCAGGTATCGAATACAGCAGCAATGCGCCTGCACTGCCGAACAGGAATGCCACCAGTAAACCGTCAAACACCAGATGATTGGCCTGGCCATCGTCGCCATCGGACAGGCGCTGCGCCAGCCCGCGCTTTTCGCCCATGGTGCACAGCATCGCGACCAGCTCGACAATTACCAGCGCGGAGGCAAAGCGGCCCAGCGCTTCGGCGCCGTACAGCCGCCCGGCAATGAATAGGAACGGCAGCCGCGCGGCAAGCCGCAGGAGGAAGCCGAAGAAATTTGTCCGGCCGCCCTTGGCCAGCGCAGCAATATCGCCTTCGTCTGTGCGTTCAGGGAGGGGGTCGGTCGCTGCGGTCACGCTGGATATTCCTGCTCTGTCGTCAACGGACGGGACAGCAATTGCGCGACGACTTTACCTGCCGCCGCGCCGCCGAGCAATTGATGGACCGCAGCCACAATCGGCATTGCGACCTTATTCTGCGCCGCCAGTTCGACCAGTACCGGCGCGGTATGCGCGCCTTCTGCGACGGTGCGCCGGTCGGCCATCAGCGCCTGGGCAGATTGCCCTTCGCCCAGCGCCTTGCCGAGCGAGAAATTGCGGCTGGAGGTGGACGAACAGGTCAGCACCAGATCACCCAGCCCGCATAGGCCCGCCAGAGTATCGCGCTGCGCCCCCAACGCCTCGCCAAAGCGCAGCATTTCTGCATAGCCACGCGCGATCAGCGCCGCACGGGCGTTCTGGCCGAGGCCGAGGCCGTCCACCACGCCGCAGGCAATCGCCAGCACGTTCTTCACTGCCCCGCCAATTTCTGCGCCTGTAACATCATCGGAGTAATAGGGGCGGAATTGTGGACGGGCGATGACCGGGGCCAGGCGTTCCCATTGTTCCTCTCCCCCGCCGCAGGCCAGCGTTACGGCAGTCGGCAGGCCGGCAGCCACTTCATGGGCGAAGGTCGGGCCGGACAGGATCGCAATGTCGCTGCCGGGCGCGGCGGCTTTCGCGACATCGTTCATCAACCGGCCGGTGCCCGCTTCGATACCCTTGCTGCACAGCACCAGATCGCGCGGATGCGCGCTCATGCCGCCCAGAACCCGCCCAAGATGCTGCGCGGGGGTAACCACCAGCGCCGCATCGCAGGCTGTGAATTCATCGAGGTTTCCCGTCGCGATGATGCTGGCCGCAAGCTTGGCGGAAGGCAGATAGAGGCTGTTGGTGTGGTGGGTGTTGATTTCCTCCACCAGTTCCGGCTCCAGCGCCCAGATCAGCACATTCCGCCCGTCGGAAGCGAGCATTTGCGCCAGAGCGGTGCCCCATGCCCCCGCGCCCAAAACGCCGATCGGTGTGCGCTTCGCGTTCATCCCTTGGCTCCTGCGCCGCGCACTGTTTCGGCATCGGGATCGAGCGGCCAGCGCGGGCGGGCGGCAAAATCGAGCGAATCGGACTGGCCGCTCGCCAGCCGCTCTGCGCCGGCCCAGGCGATCATCGCGGCATTATCGGTGCACAGCGCCATCGGCGGCGCGACGAATTGCATTCCGCGCTGCGCCGCAAATCCTTCCAGCGCGCCGCGAATCGCCGTATTCGCCGCAACCCCGCCAGCGACAACCAGGGCGGGCAATGTCTCGGCGCAGTCCAGGGAAACGCGCAGCCGGTCGAGCACGCAATCGATGGCCGCCTGCTGGAAACTGGCCGCGATATCGGCATCGCTGTGCTTGCCGCTGTCCTTGGCGCGCATCACCGCACTCTTCAGGCCGGCGAAGGAGAAATGCGGTTCGCCGCTGCCGACCAGCGGGCGGGGCAGGGGAACTGCCGTCGGATCGCCTGTAAGCGCCAGTTTTTCGACCGCGGGCCCGCCGGGATAGCCGAGACCGAGCAATTTCGCGGTCTTGTCGAACGCCTCACCCAGCGCATCGTCGATGGTGGTGGCCAGTCGGCGGTATTGGCCGACGCCTTCTACCCGCAATATCTGGCAATGGCCGCCCGACACCAGCAGCAAGGCGTAAGGGAATTCAAGGGTGGGGTCGGCCAGCCGCGGGCTCAGCGCGTGTCCTTCCAGGTGGTTGACCGCGATCAGGGGAACGCCGCTCGCCATCGCCAGCGCCTTGGCAGTGACCAGGCCGACCATCACGCCGCCGATCAGGCCTGGCCCGGCAGTGGCGGCAATGGCATCCAGATCGCTGAGTTCGACGCCCCCTTGGGCCATGACCTGCGCGATTATGGGGGTGAGGATTTCGGCATGCGCGCGCGCGGCGATTTCGGGCACGACCCCGCCATAGGGCGCATGCGCCTCTATCTGCGAAGCGATCACCTGCGCGACTATCCTGCGGTCAGTGGTGACCAGGGCCGCAGCAGTTTCGTCGCAACTGGATTCTATTCCGAGCACGATCCCCATGGGCTTCCCCTGAACGAGATGGATGGCTAGGGCAAGCAAACGCTATGATTTGGACCCCATGAACAGACCATCCGATCCCGTTTCCAAGCTTCGGCCCGCCATGCTGCGATTGGGCACCCGCCAGTCACCATTGGCCATGGCGCAGGCCCATGAGGCGCGCAGCAGGCTGTGTGCCGCGCATGGCTGGGATGAAAATGCGGTCGAGCTGGTTCCGGTAAGGGCGAGCGGGGACAAAATCGTGGATGTGCCGCTGGCCGATATCGGCGGCAAGGCCTTGTGGACCAAGGAACTGGATGCCTGGCTGGGTGAAGGCCATATCGATCTGGCCGTTCATTCAATGAAGGATGTGGAGACCATCCGCCCGCCTGAATTGACAATCGCCGCGATCCTGCCGCGCGCCGATGTGCGCGATGTCCTGATCGGCGCTTCCAGCATTGCCGGGATTCCCCAGGGGGCGAGGGTGGGCACCAGTGCGCCGCGCCGCGCCGCCCAGATGCTCAGCCGCCGACCGGATTGCGAAATCGTGATGTTTCGCGGCAATGTCGCCTTGCGGCTGGCCAAACTGGCGGCGGGGGAAGCGGACGTGACCTTGCTGGCGGCGGCAGGGCTTGAGCGGCTGGGCCGGACCGGCACCGGAACCCCGCTGGAGGTGGAGGAATGGCTGCCTGCCCCGGCACAAGGAGCGATCGGCGTCGAATGCCGGACGAATGACGCAAAAACCCGCGCGCTGGTCGCCGCGATCGATCACGCCCCCAGTCACACCGCGATTATGGCGGAGCGCGCCTTGCTGGCCGCGCTGGGCGGCAATTGTCACAGTCCCATCGCGGTGCTCAGTATGCTGTGCGGCGATCGGATGACCTTGCAATCGGTACTCTACAGTGCCGACGGGGCCGAGCGGGTGGAGGGAAGCCTGACATTCGATGTTGGCGATACCGGCGGTCCGGCCCGCCTCGCCGGGGATTTGCTGGCCCGCGCCAACACCGCAATCAGCGTCCATTTCGGCGGAGCGCAGGGGGCCGTTCCTTGATCGGGAAAGTCTTTGCGATACGTCCGCAGCCGGGGCTTTCTGCCACGATTGCTGCCGGGCGTGCATTGGGACTGGATATTTACGGTGAACCGCTGTTCGAAATCCGGCCTGCGGTGTGGGATGTACCCGACCCCGCCACCATCGACGCGCTGCTGATCGGCAGCGCCAATGCGATCCGTCATGGCGGCCCGCAGTTGGATATGCTGCGCAGCAAACCGGTCCACGCGGTGGGCAAGATGACTGCGGATCTGGCGATCAAGGCCGGTTTTTCTGTCGAGCGAATCGGCAATGGAGGGCTGCAATCACTGCTTCGGCCCGGAAGTCACGCCGGCCCCGCGCCGCTGCGATTCTTGCGTCTTTGCGGCGCTGAACGGGTAGCACTTGATGTGCCCGGCGGGGTCAGCGTCGAAGAACGTACCGTCTATCAAGCGGCCCCGTCCTGCATCTTGCCGAACTTCGCCAAGTTGTTGCAATCAGGCGGTATTGTGTTGCTTCATTCTGCTGCGGCGGCCAGGCATTTCGCCGATGAATGCGCACGGCTTGGCATCGCCACCAATGCGCTTGTCCTTGCAGCCTTGGGGCCGCGGGTGACAGAGGATATCGGCGGCGATTGGGGCGGAATTCACCATGCAGCCAGCCCGAATGACAGCGCATTGCTGGCCTTGGCAAAGGACATGTGCCAAGACCCTTGAAACAAAGGCTCTTTCACTTGAGACTGGGGCACGGGTTGCAGAACAGGTATTGATGGAAAAATATTCTAGCCAGACCAGCCGAAAGGCGGTGCCGCTGCGGACGATTCTGTGGGCCACCGGGGGATCATTCTTGCTGGGCGCATCTGTGGTTGGCTACATCGCTTACCGGATGGAGGGAAATTGGGACGGGGTCATCAAGACTTCTCCTGATAATGAAGCTGCGGCCGTGCTCGGCGGCGAAGCAATCCCGCCTGGCCCCAGCCCCAGCCCGTCGGAAACCGCGGCTCAGGTCGAGGCGGCAGTACAGGCCACGCAAGCTGTAGAGCGCGTGACCGAGCAGCAAGGCGGCCTGAATCAACGGCTCGCGGCGGCAGAGCAGCGGCTCGCGCAATTGGATCTGCAAACGCAGGCATCAGCAGGTAATGTGGCGCGCGCCGAAGGTTTGCTGATTGCCTTTGCCACCCGCCGCACGATGGAACGCGGTGCGGAACTTGGCTATCTGGCGGACCAATTGCGTATCCGGTTCAGTGATGCCCTGCCCAACGCGGTCAACACGGTGATCGAAACATCGCGCAACCCTGTCACGCTCGATCAATTGCTCGCCCGGCTGGAAGGGCTGGGGCCGGAATTGTCCGATTCCACGGAAGAACCTTCGTTTGACCGGTTCCGGCGCGAATTGAGCGAATTGTTCATTATCCGCCGCGAATCGTCGCCTTCTCCGCAGCCCGAACGGCGGCTGGAACGGGCGCGCTATTTCCTCGAAAGCGGACGGGTCAGCGCAGCTATCGCGGAAGTG
>JAGXGU010000173.1 GCA_024636575.1 Altererythrobacter sp. | reverse complement strand
TCCTGTGCCATCACCTCGATCACGCGGTCCGCTTCGGTCGGGGTGCGGCAAAACGGGATCATCACCGCGACATTGGTGAATCCCATTTCTTCCCTCAGCCGCCGGATGGCCCGGCATTCAAGCGCAAAGCCGGCGCGGTAGAGCGGCGAATAATAGCGTGATGCACCGCGGAACCCGATCATCGGGTTTTCCTCCTCCGGCTCGAACGCTGCGCCGCCAACCAGACCGGCATATTCATTGGTCTTGAAATCGCTCATCCGCACGATCACCGTGGCTGGATACTGGACTGCCGCAATCCGCGACAGTCCGAGAGCAAGCTGATCGACGAAATATTCGCATTTGTCGGCATAACCGGCAGTGAGCTGTTCTATTTCCGCTTTCGCGGCCGCATCTTCCAGATCCGCAAAATGCACCAGCGCCATCGGATGCACCTTGATCGTGTTGGCGATCACGAATTCCATCCGGGTCAGCCCGACACCGTCGCTGGGTAGCTGCCACCAGCGGTTGGCGGCGCCCGGATCAGCCAGGTTGAGCATCAATTTGGTGCGCGTTTCGGGCAGGTGGGTGAGATCGATCGTTTCCGCTGTTATTTCTGCCGCGCCGGCATAGACTATGCCCGTGTCCCCGCCCACGCAGCTGACGGTTACTTCCTGCCCCGATTGCAGCACTTCCATCGCATTGCCGGTCCCGACAATCGCAGGCAGGCCGAATTCGCGGCTGACGATGGCGGCATGTGATGTGCGCCCGCCGTGATCGGTAATGATGGCCGCCGCGCGCTGCATGATCGGGACCCAATCGGGATCGGTGGTGGAGGTAACCAGCACCGATCCATCCACGAAATCGGCAATATCGGCGGCATTCTCGATCCGGCATACCTTGCCCGTTGCCGCCGCTTCGCCAATGGCGAGGCCGGTGATCAGCACTGGCCCGGTCTGCCCCAGCGAATAGGATTTCAGCGTACCGCGCTCTGCCCGTGACTGGACCGTTTCGGGCCGCGCCTGGACTATGAACAGACCGCCACCACCTTTCCCATCGCTCGGCCCGTCCTTGGCCCATTCCATGTCCATCGGGCATCCGTAATGCGCTTCGATCAGCACCGCCCAGCGCGCCAGTTGCAACACCTCGGCGTCGGACAGGACGAAATCTGCACGTTCCTGCGTGTTGGTTTCGACATTGGTGGTCGTCCCGGCCGATGAGTTCGAATAGACCATTTTCACGGCTTTGGCGCCGCGCCCGCGGGCGATGATCGGGCACAGGGCCGGCGCGTCCAGCAGCGGCTTGAAAATCTGCCAGGCATCGGGATCGACGGCGCCCTGGACCACATTTTCGCCAAGCCCCCATGCCCCGTCGATCAATACCACGTCAGGAAATCCGCTTTCGGTATCGATCGAAAACATGACTCCCGAACAGGCCAGATCTGCGCGCACCATGCGCTGCACCCCGACCGACAGGGCAACCGCCCCTTCCGCAAATCCATGCGCGGCGCGGTAGGAAATGGCGCGGTCGGTATAGAGCGAGGCGTAGCACCGCTTGCAAGCATCAAGCAGCGCCGCCTCCCCGCTGATATTGAGGAAGGTTTCCTGCTGTCCGGCGAAGCTGGCGTCGGGCAAATCCTCTGCCGTGGCGCTGGAACGCACCGCGACGGCGAGTGATGGGACACCGGCTTCAGCGCTCAGCGATCGGTATGCTTCGATGATCGCCTGCTGCAGTTCATCCGGCCATTCACCTTCGAGGATGAGCGCGCGGATGGCTGCCCCCGTTTCTGCCAGCGAGGATGTGCCCGCCTTATGCGCCGCAATGTGATCGGGGATGATCTGGCCTAGATGATTATGCGCCAGATACAGTCTGAAAGCATCCGCTGTTGTGGCATAGCCGGGCGGCACCGCGATGCCTTGCGGGACAAGCGCGCCGATCAGCTCGCCGAGCGAGGCGTTTTTCCCGCCGACCCGGTCTATGTCGCGGCGCGAAACCTGGGTGAAATTCAAGATCAGATTTGCCGTCATGCCTCTGCTCCCACTGTTGTGCGGATCTTGGCCCCGACGCGAACATGCACTTTGCGCATCTCGCCCCCCGCAGGAAATTCAATCGTGTCACCCTCGAATTTCGCGCCATCCACCTCGATCCGAAGACCACTGAAATCGCTTGCCCGTTCGACCTCGATTTCTATCCGCGCATCGCCGCGCCGCAGGGACGCGCGGTAACCCGGCCAATCAGCGGGAAGGGACGGTGCCACGCGGATGCCGCCATCGCGATGGGTGATCCCTAGCAAACCTTCAACGCCCAGCCGCCAAGTCCACGCCGCAGCGCCGGTATACCAGCTCCAACCGCCCATGCCCCGGTGCGGCTCCGCCGAAGCGATATCGCCCGCAACGACATAGGGTTCGATCCGGTAATGCTCCGCCCCCTCGCGCGTGCAGCTCCGCCTGGCCGGGCAGATCATGTGGAAGATATCCAGCGCGCTATCGGCATCACCGGTTTGCGCGAATGCCAGCCCGAGCCAGGCCGCGGCATGGGAATATTGCCCGCCATTTTCGCGCAGGCCCGGGGGATAGGCCTTGATATAACCCGGATCGCGCGGCCCTTTGCCAAACGGAGGCCATAGCAGCCGGGCCAAATCCGCCTCCCGGTCAATCAGCTCGCGCTTGGCGGCTTCCAGCGCGAGCGAAATGCGTAGGGGGTCGCCCCCGGCAAAGACGGCCCAGCTCTGCGAGATTGAATCGATCCGGCATTCCGCTTCCTTGGCCGAACCGAGCGGGTGGCCTTCGTCATCATAGGCGCGGCGATACCACGCGCCATCCCAGCCCGATTCCTCGACATTGCGGCGCAGGGTCTCTGCCCGCTCAGCCCAATGGCTGGCCTCGCGCTGCCGGCCCATGCGCAGCTCGAGATCGGCGAGCAGGCCAGCGGTGACAGAACCGAACCACGCCAGCCACACGCTTGTGCCGCGTCCTTCGTCCCCGACCCGGTCCATCCCGTCGTTCCAGTCGCCCGTGCCCATCAATGGCAGGCCGCTGGCCCCGAATTGCATCCGCTCCAGCGCGCGTTCGCAATGTTCGATCAGCGGCGCACCGGGCGGACGCGATTCAAACTGGGAATAGCGATCATGTTCATCGTTGCTCAATGGCGGTGCAGACAGGAAAGGCACCACTTCATCCAGGATCGTCTGGTCACCGGTCGCGCGGACATAGGTTCCTACCGCATAGGGCAGCCACAGTAGATCGTCCGAAAACCGGGTGCGTACGCCGCGATCCGATGGCGGGTGCCACCAATGCAATACGTCGCCTTCTTCGAACTGATGGGCCGCACAGGTCAGGATATGCGCCCGCGTCCGGGCCGGATCGAAGGGGATTAGCGCCAGCACATCCTGCAACTGGTCCCGGAATCCGATTGCGCCGCTCGCCTGATAGAAGCCGCAACGCGCCATTATCCGCGAAGAAACACTCTGGTAGATCAGCCAGCGGTTGATCATCAGGTCAAAGGCCGGGTCAGGGGTTTCCACCGTAACGCAGCCAAGCAAATCATCCCATTTGCGGGTCGATGCGGTTTCGGCATCGGCAATTGTTTCCGTCGACCGCCAATGCGCGGCCAGGGCCAGAGCCTCCGCCTCGTCTTCTGCCTCACCCAGGATGAAGGACACTTCGCGGCTTTCGCCCGGGGCCAGGTCGAGATGCACCTGGTAGGCTGCGCAGGCATCCTCCCCCGCCGCCTCGGTGCCTGCCAGCCCCCAGCGGCCCAGCGCCTCGGGGGCGCTTTCAGTGCCTTCGCGACCGAGAAATTCCTGCCGGTCGGTGGTAAAGCTATGCGCATCGCGCGTGGCGGTGAGGAACGCGGTCCGGCCCGCGAAATCGATGTTCCATGGGCTGCTTGCCAGAATTACCTGTCCCGCCACGTCAAATCGGCAGGAGACATGACGCCGGGCAATGGAGGGCAGAGATCCCAGCAGCCATTCGGCATAATATGTCGCGGTCAGACGGCGAGCGCGCGCGGAATTATTCGTGAGTCGCAGGCGCACCACCTTCACCCTTGCATCGGGTGCCACAAAAACCCGCTGGTCCTGGGTGATGGCGTGGGATGATTTGTGCCACCAGGAATAGCCTGCTCCATGGCCGATTTCGCAAGGCGCCTCCTGCCCCGCCGGTGCGGGAGTGACCGACCAAACTTCTGCCGCCTCCTCATCCCGCAGATACAGCACTTCTACCGGCCGGTCGCACACCGGATCATTGGTCCACGGGGTGAGACGGTTTTCGCCGCTGTTGACCGACCAGCTGAAGCCGCCGCCGCTTTCTGTCACCAATGTTCCGAACCGGTCGTTGGCCAGCACATTTGCCCATGGTGCAGGCGTGGCCTGCCCTGGTTCAAGGCGGATCAGGTATTCCCGTCCGTCACCGGCGAACCCACCGAAACCATTGGCGAATTGCAGCTTTGCCCGGCGTTTTTTCCTGACCGGGAGAGCCGAGGGTTCGGCGAGACTGGGCAAAATCGGCGGAGGCAGCGCCGGCGGCATGCGTATCTGCCCCAATTGATCGGCCAGTGAACCTGCATTGTCATCCACAATCGCCCAGGCCATCACTTCCAGCAAACGGATCTGATCGGGGCCGCTCTGGTCGGCGAACAGCAGATGGATGCCGCCGTTACGGGCGAGCATTTCGCTCGCCCCGATTTCCCGCAGCAATTCGTGCAATTCGCCGCGCATGGGCTCTGCATAGGTCGAACCGCTGGTCTGCAGGATCACCAGATCGACCGGCAGCCCGGTCCGTCGCCACAATTGGTGTGCACCGGCCAGCAAGGGCAGCATGTCGCCCTCCGCACCGCTCGTCCGCAGCAGCAGGATCGGCAGATCGCCGGACAGGGCCAGACCCCACAACCCGCCTTGCCCCAGTTGGTTTTCCCGAATGCGCGCAGGCTCTGCGCGCATTGCCACATGCGGATAGATCAGCAGCGAACCAAGAGACTGGATCGCGGGCAAGTCCTCCTGCTTTATCCGTGCACGACCAACCGTGCGAGCGGCCTCGATCGCAGCATCGCCAAATACCCATTCCATCGACGCCAGCGTGGCATGACGCGCGGCGATTTCCAGTGCAGCCGGCGGGCTGGCCGCAATCGCGGTCACGATACACATTACGTGTTGCTCACCCGGTTCCAGGACAATTTCGGATTGCAGCGCGGAAATGGGATCCAGGGTCCAGCCGGCGCTATTCCCCAGGGGCTGCGAAGCGCCAACGGGATTGCGCAGGCTACGCCCCCGGCCGATAAAGGCGCGGCGGTCCATTTCGTATCTCAACCCGTCCGCCGGGCCGTTGTCATCGATCATGAACTGGACCATCGTTGCAGGCGTTTCGCGGGCATTGCGCGGGCGGCGGGTAAACAACAGCCCACCGATCCGGGGGCGGAATTCACCCCCGGTGAACAATTTGCTGAATGCCGGATGCCGTTCATCATCGAGCGGCGGCGCGAGAACGACTTCGGCATAGGTTGTCAGCCGCAATTTGCGTGGCCGGCCGGTTTCATTGACCATCGTTACGCGGCGGATTTCCAGATCGTCGCCACTGCCCACGCATACTTCCATCCGCAGGTCGATCCCGTGGTCGTGGCGGTGGAATTCGACACCATGCGGCTGGAAAATAGTGTGATACTCATCTGCAACCACGCCGGTGGGCTGGCGGGTGGCGGACCATAGATTGCCGCTCTGTTCTTCCTGCACATACAGCCAGATTCCATCTGCATCGCGCGTCGCGTCCGGTACAAAGCGGGTCAACGACTGGCCCTGCCAGCGCAGCGTTCCCCCCCCGCTTTCGCCAATCCAGCTCGACAAGCGGCCATTTCCCAGAACCTGGATCTGGGGGAATGGAGACAGGGCCGGTTCCCACGGGTGGATAGCGTCCGTTTGCAATACCCCCTCGGGTGCTTCCAGTGTTTCGAGCCGTTCCAGTTCCGGCGGAATTTCACGCGGCACCCGTTCGCTGAGCAGCAACGAGACCAGCCGCATCTGCGGATCGCGCGCAAACCGCTGCACCATCAAATCGCCCGTGAGCACATTGGCAATCGCGCACAGCATCATGCCCTGGTGATGGGCCATATAGGCAATAACCGGGGTGAACCGGGCGTTGGCAGGCACCCGTTCAGGGGTGAAATCGAGGGCTTCCCACATGCCATAGCGCCCTTCCGCGCCCAGCGCCGTCAATTGCCGCAGATTGGCCGTCGCCAGTCCCGGCGCGACCGCCAGCGCCAATGCGGACGCATAAGGAGCGATAACCTGATCCCGTGATAACCCGCGTTTCAAGCCAAGGCCGGGGGTTCCGAATGCCTGATAGCGGTATCTGTGTTCCGGATCACGTTCGGCATAGGCGGATTCGGATACGCCCCAGGGCAGGCCATGCATCTGTCCATAGCGGCGCTGGATATCCACCGCGACCCGTTCGCTTTCGCCCAGCAAGGTCTCCGGCTCTCCGCGCAGCAGCAGGCGCGGCATCAGATATTCGAACATCGATCCGCTCCACGACACCAGCGCCAGACCGCTCGGGCTCGCCTTGGTCACCGGTCGTTCCAGGTGGAACCAATGTTCGATTGGCACATCCCCTTTCGCGATGGCAAAGAAGCTCGCCAGCCGGGCTTCGGAGGCGAGCAGGTCGTAATGGTGGCTATCGATCCGGCTGGCAGTGACATTGTGTCCGATGAAAAACAGCCGCCGTTCACGGTCAAACAACCATGAAAAATCCATCGACCACGCCAGCGCGACCGCGTCGTCAGCCAATGCCAACAGGTTTTGCGGGATTTCACCGGGTAGCGTCTGGTCGCGCTGCATTTCATCCATATGGTGCCGCAGCCGGTCGAGCCAGGCGAACAGGTCCAGCAAGTCCCCCGGCGCGGCATCGACCGCCGTTTCGGCGACATGCTCTGCATCCTCTTCGATTGCTGTCAGCGCAGTCTTGCGGACCCAGCGAATGAAGGCCTCCTGCTCCATTTTCCCGGCATTTACGGCCCCGGCCCTGCGTGTCCGGATCACCGTGATCTGGTCTCGCAGGGCGCTGGCCTGGGGGAAACGCGCGACCGCCTGAAAAAGCAGTTCGAGCACATCTTCCAGCCCGTCCCACCGTTGCTGCTCGATACCGTCCTGAGTTGCCGCCTCGCGCAATGTCTCGGCAAAGGCAATCAGGCAGACCGCCAGATTGCCGCTATCGACAGTCGAGACATAGCGCGGTTCAAGCGGGCGGAGATGGCGCGTTTCATACCAATTGTAGAAATGTCCGCGGTAACGCTCCAGCCGGGCCATCGCATCGAAGACATTGCGCCCGCGGGCTACCAGTTCCCCGCGGCCGAGATACCCCATGTCCCATGCGGCTGCTGTCGACAGCAGCAGCATGCCGATATTGGTCGGCGATGTGCGGTGCCCTACCTCCTCGTGCGGCGGGCCCTGGTAATTGTCGGGCGGCAACCAATTGTCTTCCGGCCCGGCGAAACTTTCGAAATAATACCAGGTCCTGCGTGCGAGAAGCCGGAGGTATTCCGCATCGCCTTCGCCCAGCGGAACCGCTTTCGTCCGGCGCGGCCTGCCGCTGAACAGGGCAATTTCGGGCGCGGCAATCCAGGCAGCCAGCAGTGGCAAGGCTTCTGGCAGGGCTGTCGGCCGCAAGATGACCAGGGCGGCAGTGATCGCCGCGGCAATCACCGGGCCCTGCCACATTTCGTGCCACACCATCGCCCGCGTGCTGCGCTGTTTCATCCCCGCCGCCACGTGGGCCGCCGCGGTCCATTCAAGCAGGTGCCGGTGCGTTACAAAGCTACGCCACAGGGTCACGATGATTGCATCAAGCGACAGCACCGCTTCGTGCAGCAGGTAGACGATTGCCAGCAGCCAGCGGCCTGCCTGATCCGAAAGGCGGGCCACCAAGCCATAGGATACACCGACCCGCCGCCCACGCGCCAACCCGCTGATGACGTCGGTAAACAATTGCCACCCCGGGGCCAGCAGGACGAGCGCAGTCCAGAACCATGGACTTCCCGGCAGTGCGAACCACCCGGCCAGAGCCAGCAGCAGCAATCCCGGCGCCACCAGGCTGCGGCGCAGATTGTCGAGGATTTTCCAGCGGTCGATCCCGCTGATCGGGTTGGACATCCGGGTCCCGCCAGCCCCGGGGACGCGCGGCCAGAGCCAGGCGATCAACTGCCAGTCCCCTCTGATCCAGCGGTGCAGGCGCCGGGCAAATTCGGGATAGCTCGCCGGAAAATTTTCGTAGAGCACTATATCCGTGGCCAGCGCGGCGCGGCCATGTGCGCCTTCGAACAGATCATGGCTGAGAATGCGGTTCTCCGGCACCCGTCCGTCTATCGCCGCATGGAATGCGCGGACGTCATAAACTCCCTTACCCACGAAAATCCCGGCACCGAACAGGTCCTGATAGACGTCGGAAACCGCCCGGCTGTAGATATCGATCGCGGTTTCGCCTGTGAACAGGCGGGCGAACAGGGTCCGGATGCCCGCTTGTGGTGAAATCTCGACCCGGGGCTGGACCAACGCATAGCCGCGGACCACCCGGTCGCGTTCACGGTTCAGCCGTGCTCGATTGAGCGGATGGGCAATGGTGCCGACCAGCCGCGCAACCGATCCTGGTGGCAGCAATGTGTCCGCATCGACTGTCACTACATAGCGAATGTCCCTGATGGCCGGCAAATTGCCTTCATGCAGGCAGAAGGCCGACCAATCGTCGTCGATCAGCAGGCGGTTGAATTGTTCCAGCTTGCCGCGCTTGCGTTCCCACGCCATCCAGCAGCCTTGACCCGGATTATATTGGCGCGGGCGCAGCAGCAGATGAAAATGCCCTTTCCCGTCCTCGCCCACATGCCGGCGATTGAGCGTGCGGATTGCGGCCGCAAGCGTATCGATGATCTCCGCGTCTTCAGGCATTGTCTCTGCCTGCGCATCGGCAAGATCGGCCAGCAGGGCGACCTGCAATTGCGGATCGACATTGGCCAGCCAATGCGTTTCAAGCTGCTCGGCAAGGCCCGCGACCTCACCGGGCGAGGCGATCACTACCGGCACAACGACGAAGCTGCGAGCAGCATCGGGCAAGCCCTTGCGGTAGTCCAGTTTGGGCAGGACGCTGGGCGGAATCATGCGGGTAATCGCCCAGTGAACTGCGGTTATCGCCAGCACGGATGCCGGCACGAGACTGGCGAGCATCGCGCCCAGCCAGCCGGCAAACGATGCGCCGACCAGCGCCAGATACAGCGCGGGCAGGATCAGTGCGCCCAAGCCGGAAAGCAGAATCGCCGCGCTATAGAATCTGCCGGGATTGGCCTGCACCATCCGGCGGACCCGCTGGCCCAGGCCAATCGAGGTGCCCAATTCACGCTCAAGATCGAACCGACCTTCGTCGACCAGCCAATATCCGACATGATGGCTGACCTCCTCCGCCCCTGCCGTGCGGGCGCGATGGATCGCGGCATCGGCAATCCGGCATTCGTCACAATTGCTGGCCCGCGCCAAATGCTCCACTGCGGCGCGGTATTTATCCCGCGTCTCGAAATCCATTTTCAGATAATGACCGGAGGGGTCTCGGCCTAATGCCTCTTCCACCAAGCTGGCCTGATCGAAAAATTCGTCCCACGGGATCGCAGCGATAATTCCCAGGTTCGAAATTGAACGGGCTACCCGTTCGGTTGGATCCAGTGACTGTGGGTTCAGCGACTGGGGATTGAGCGATGGGTCAGTCGGCGAAAAGGGCAGCTTGATCGACTCGCCCAGCAGCGGGGAAAGCGCAACGACCAAAATCTCCACGCAGGCAATCCGCAACATCGTGGGAAACGCCCATAATTCGGCAATCGTCAACGGTGCGTGCTGTTGATAGGCCTGAACCAGCCGGATTGCTCCGCCGAGAGAGACCTGAACGTGGCTGACGCGCAGGTATTCATGCGCCAGATCGTAAATGCGCGGGGGCGAACCATCATCCCCGGCCAAAGCCGGCAGTTGACGATAGAAGGTTGGCGGCAGATCCTTGTCGATCTGGCGCAAGGCGCGGTGGACCTTGTAATCATTGTCGAGCAGCCATTCCGCTGCCTTTCCAGCTGCTGGCGGCGGATCGACACAGGCCAGCCGGACGTCGCTCAGCCAGCGCTGCACTTCTGCGATTTGTTTCCAGACTGCCACCGGTTCGGGAGGGGTTTGGCTGACCCGGTGCCTTGCAGCCAGCTCGTGCGCCGCGATTTCGAGCGGCGATTCGGGATTGGCGTCAGCACTCACTCTTCAAAGCGAAAAACAGATGCGTTACGGCAGTTGGATGGCTCCCGCCCGAAACTGCACCTGATATTGGGCCTCACGATCAGCAGTGGCACCGGCGCATGACCGGCCAGATATTCCGCCACGCTTCCGCATGGCACATCGTCCAGCCCGGTGTTGCCATGCGATGCCATGACGATAAGGTCTGCTTTCTCCTCGATCGCCAGTTTGCGCAGCATCGAGCGCGGATCGCCGGGGCCCCGGGTGATGGTTTTGACATCCAATCCGTCTTCGATGCTGCGGCGGCGTAATTCGTCCAGATGCTGGACCGCATTGCGTTTATTATGCACGTCGATCTGGGAACGTAACTGTTCCAGTTGCGGCACGCGCGATGCCCCGACAAC
>JAGXGU010000006.1 GCA_024636575.1 Altererythrobacter sp. | reverse complement strand
GCCGTAGGTCAGGCGGCAGCAGCCATTTTCGCGAATGCCGCCGAAGGACAGACCGGCGAAGCGGTAGCAGCGGCGCTGCATGATCTCGAAAACTGGATGAACGGAACCGGTGCCTTGCCCGAATGGCCGGGAATTTCCGCCCTTACACCCGCCCGCGCCCATGCGGGCCGCCACGGCGCGATCCTTTTGCCGTGGAAGGCCGCCGCCGCCGCGCTTTGCAAGGCAGGACAAGCGGGCTAAAGGAGCGCGCGTTAAGGTCCGCGAAGAGCTAGCTCTGCGGGGTCGAAGTCGGGGGATGACGAGATAATGAGCGATAGTGTTGCCGGACCCGGATCAACTGCAGCGGAGCACGCGCCGACGGACAAGGAAATCCGCCTGGTTATCGCCGCGTCATCCGCCGGGACAATCTTCGAATGGTATGATTTCTTCATCTACGGCACCTTGGCCGGGCTGATCGGTGCAGCGTTTTTCCCTTCGGACAATGAAACACTTGAAATGCTGCTGGTGTGGGCAGGCTTCGCAGTCGGCTTCGGATTTCGTCCTCTGGGCGCAATCCTGTTCGGTTTCCTCGGCGACAGATTGGGACGCAAATATACCTTCCTGGTTACGGTAACGCTGATGGGTATCGCGACAGCGGGCGTGGGCCTGATCCCGAGCGCGGCCACAATCGGGGTTGCCGCCCCGATCATCGTGATCCTGCTGCGTGTGCTGCAAGGCCTCGCGCTGGGCGGCGAATATGGCGGTGCCGCGATCTATGTCGCCGAACATGCGCCCCCGGAAAAGCGCGGCTTTTATACCAGTTTTATCCAGGCCAGCGTGGTGGGCGGCTTTTTGCTCAGCATCGCAGTCGTCCTGACGTGCCGGTTCCTGATCCCAGAGGATGATTTCATTGCCTGGGGGTGGCGCGTACCATTCCTGCTGTCGATTATCCTGCTGGCACTTTCGCTATGGATGCGCCTCAAACTGTCGGAAAGTCCGGTATTTCTGGCGATGAAGGAATCTGGTGAAACCGCGGAAAATCCCTTCGTTGAAAGCTTCACCTACCCGGGCAACCCCAAGCGTATCTTTGTCGCGTTGTTCGGTGTCGCCGGAATATTGACCGTGATCTGGTATACGGCATTTTTTTCCGGACTGTCGTTCCTGCGCGGGCCGATGCGGATGGACGAAGGCCTGGTGGAGACCATCATGCTGATAGCCGGATCATTGGCGATCGGCCTGTATCTGATGGTCGGAAAATGGTCCGATCGGGTGGGCCGCAAGAAACCGATCCTGATCGCGGCGTGCTAAGCCTGCTGCTGCTGTTCCCGATATTCTGGGGCATTGGTGCGCTCGCAAATCCGGGCCTACGCGATAGCGCCCGTGAAGCGCCAGTGATGATTGCGGGGGCGGCATGCGATTACAATCCTTTCGCGGATGATCAGGCGACCGATTGCGGCAAATTGCTGCAGGAAATGACATCATTGGGCGTTCCCTACTCGGTGGAGGAATCAGCCACTCCGCCGATTGAAGGTTCGCTGGCAACGCTCGTCATGAATATCGGTTCTGCCCAATATGACCTCTCGCAAGGGGTCGATCTGGGCGGCGCCGAGCGCAAGGCCTTCGTGCAAAGCCTGCTGCAGGAACAGGGCTATAGTTTCGAGCGGCAAACCCCGCCGATGTTGAATATTATAGGCATCATCGCCCTGTTGCTGTGTCTGGGCGGTCTGTCCGCGCTGACCTATGGTTCGGTAGCAGCCCTGCTGGCAGAAATGTTCCCGGCAAAGATCCGCTACAGCTCCATGTCGATCCCTTATCATATCGGTGCGGGCTACCTTGGCGGGTTTCTGCCGCTGATCGCTGCTTACATCGTGGCGACGACGGGCAATGCCTATGCAGGCCTGTGGTACACTTGGGTGATCGTGGCCTTCGGTCTGGTCGTGGCCTGGTGGGGGATTCAGGATGGGCCGCCGCGCGATTTCGACGAAAATGGTTGAATTGCCGCCCCCGACACTGCGGCTGGGACTGGATCATGCTGCGCTGGCGGATAATTGGCGATGCCTTGACCACCTATCCGGCAATGCGAAAGCGGGCGCGGCGGTAAAGGGCAACGCTTACGGGCTGGGGGTGGCCCATGTGCTACCCACCTTGATCGCAGCTGGCGCACGCAATTTTTTTGTTGCCCATTGGAGCGAGGTTCCGGACGTAATTGCCCTTGCTGACCCGGGATCGGTTTCGGTACTTCATGGGCCGATGAACCCGGCCGATGCTGCATTTGCGCGCGCGACCGGGGTGAAGCCAGTGCTCAACAGCCTGCACCAGGTTGCGCTCTGGCTCGAAAGCGGCGGCGGGACTTGCGACGTGATGATCGACAGCGGGATCAACCGCTTGGGCATATCGATGCAGGACATCGGCAATCCATCGCTCCAGAATCTGGAGATCGAGGTCTTGATGTCCCACCTGGCATCGGCGGACGAGGACAGCGAATTCAACGCGGTCCAGCTGGAGCGCTTCAGGGCCGCAGCGCAGGTAATACCAGCCAAAATGCTGAGTTTGGCCAACAGCGCCGGAATCGCGTTGGGGCGTGAATATGGATTTGACCTGACCCGGCCAGGATTGGCCCTGTATGGCGGGGTTCCGCGGCCCGAATTGGCGGGCAAGATCAGGCAGGTCGCAAGGCCGGAGGCCGCAATTCTGCAGCGCCGCCAGATCAGGACTGGCGACACCGTGGGTTACAACGCTGTCTTCACCGCGCCCCATGACATGGAAGTTGGCGTTGTTTCGCTGGGATATGCGGATGGCTTCCTGCGCTGCTGGACCGGACGGGGTGCCTTGGCCTGCGGCGGGGCCCGCCTGCCCCTGCTGGGAAAGGTTTCGATGGATATGGTGGTAATCGACCTGTCTGCCGCGCCACATTTGCGCGAAGGGGACTGGGTTGAAGTGCCCTATGACTTGCCAAAATCATCTGAAATCAGTGGTTTGTCGCAATATGAATTACTAACCGGCCTGGGTCAAAGATTCCGTCGTTAAGATGTTTTAAGGTGAATTTGTTGCACTGCACACATTGCAACTGCTACGATCGACAAAACAATCATAGGTAGAGTCCCACAATGGCCAAGCGCGAAGCAAAAGACGGCGATACCGTCATCATAAAAAAATACGCCAATCGTCGGCTCTATAATACGAGTTCGTCCAGCTATATCACGCTGGACGATTTGTCGAAGATGACGCGCGATGGCACTGATTTCAAAGTGCTCGACGCGAAAAGCGGCGATGATATTACCCATTCGATCCTGACCCAGATCATCATGGAAGAAGAAGCCAATGGCGAACATATGCTGCCGGTCAGTTTCCTGCGGGATCTGATCGCGATGTATGGCAATTCCATGCAGTCCATGATGCCGCATTACCTGGAAGCGGCGATGGTCAATTTCCGAGAAAACCAGTCGAAATTGCACGCCGCCTTGCGCCAGAATATCGGCACCAATCCGTTGACCAAACTGGCCGAAACCAACATGGCGATGATGCGCGCTGCAACGCAGGCGTTCATGCCCGGATCCAATAACGGGGCCCCGGCGGCCGAAACAACAACGCAGCCTGAAGAAAATTCGGAACTGACCGAGCTTCGCCAGCAAATGGCGGCGATGCAGAAGAAGCTGGATGAATTGAGCAAATAAGCTGCACGCTTGACCGCTCGACCCGCCGCGTTAACAGTTTCAAAGCACATATTTTCAGCACTATCCTGAACAGGAATTCCCGTGTCCAATATCCGCCACGCCCTATCCGCGCGCCGCGCCGATGACTTTGCCGCATGGTATCAGGAGGTTATCAGTGCTGCCGATCTGGCAGAGGAATCCGGCGTGCGCGGGTGCATGGTAATCAAGCCGTGGGGATATGGCATCTGGGAACGCATCCAGCGCCTGATGGATGACCGGATCAAGGCCACCGGTCACGACAATTGCTATTTCCCGATCTTCATTCCGCTGTCGAATTTCGAACGGGAAGCGGAACATGTCGAAGGTTTCGCCAAGGAAATGGCAGTTGTCACCCACCACCGGCTGATTGCTGACGGAAACGGCAAGCTGATCCCAGATCCGGAAGCAAAGTTGGAAGAACCGTTGGTTGTGCGGCCTACTTCCGAAACGATCATTGGCGATGCGATGGCGCGCTGGATCCAGAGCTGGCGCGATTTGCCACTGCTGACCAACCAGTGGGCCGATGTCGTGCGATGGGAAATGCGCACCCGGATGTTCCTGCGGACCAGCGAATTTCTGTGGCAGGAAGGGCATACCGCGCATGAAGATGCGACGGGCGCAAAAGAACATACGCTGCGGATGCTCGAAGTGTATCGCGCCTGCGCCGAAGAAGATCTGGCGATGCCCGTGATTGCGGGCGAAAAGCCTGAAAACGAACGCTTCCCCGGCGCGGTCGAAACATGGTCGATCGAAGCCATGATGCAGGACGGCAAGGCGCTGCAGGCCGGCACGTCGCATTACCTCGGCACCAATTTCGCAAAGGCATCCGGCATTCAGTATCAGGACCGCGAAGGCAGCCAGCAATATTGCCACACCACCAGTTGGGGCACCTCCACCCGCCTGATCGGCGGGGTCATCATGACCCATGGCGACGATGACGGGCTGCGCGTTCCGCCCGCAATTGCTCCGCATCAGGTGGTTATCCTGCCCATGCTGCGCGACAAGCCGGAAGACGAGGCGCTGCTGGCCTATTGCGAGACCTTGCGCGCGGCGATTGCCGGGCATTCTGCGCTCGGCGAAAAGGTGCGCGTCCTGCTGGACAAGAAGCCGGGGAAAGCTGCGACGAAACGCTGGGACTGGGTTCGCAAGGGCGCTCCGGTGATCCTCGAAATTGGCGGGCGCGACATGGAAAATGGCACGGTCAGCCTGCTACGCCGTGACCGGCTGTGGGCGGAAAATGGCAAACCTGATTTCGCTGCACCCACAAAGGAAGATGCCGCCGCTTCGATTCCTGCATTGCTGGAGGAAATCCAACGTGCATTGTTCGACGAGGCCGCCGCCCGCCGCGATGCGAATATCACCCGTGATATTACCACCATGGAAGCCCTGTCGGCATTCTACGATGATGCGGCAAAATATCCCGGCTGGGCCGAAGTTCAGTGGTCCCGGCCAACCGGGGCCGCGCTGGACAATGTAGTCGAAAAGCTGAAGGCGCTGAAACTGACCGTCCGCAACGTGCCGATCGGGGCCGCGCCCGCCGATGGGGCCTGCATCTTCACCGGTGAAGCTGCGGTGGAACGGATTTACGTCGCAAGGGCATATTGACCCGGCATATCCGGTATTGCCAATCGGGCTTTAAGCATGGACATAGGGGCCATGCACAAAATCATGTTGGCAGGCGCCGCAGCGCTCGTTTCGCTCATCACTTCCGCACCGCTGGCCGCTCAGGATCACCCTGCCGATCAGGTTTCCGAAGATCGGCTACGCGCTGACATCGATGCACTGGTTGGCTTTGGCACGCGGCATACCATGTCGCTGCAGGACCATCCGACGCGCGGAATTGGCGCTGCCCGGCGATGGGGCGAGGGTGAATTTCGCAAGGCCAGCGCAGCCTGCGGCGGATGCCTGGAAGTGGTCCTGCCGGAACGCATGGTGCAGGGCCGCCGGATTGCCGAACCGACACGGCTGGTCAATGTCGTCGCCATTCAG
>JAGXGU010000023.1 GCA_024636575.1 Altererythrobacter sp. | reverse complement strand
GCCATGTTCAATCAAAGTTTCAAGGATTCCTGCCATGAGTGAAACCGTCAATATTCCGACCCTTTCAGGCGAAACCAGCTTCGGCGCCTATGTTGCGCGGCCAAAAGACACTCCGAAAGCGGCCATTCTGGTGATTCAGGAAATCTTCGGTGTAAATCCCGGAATCCGCCAGAAATGCGATACATGGGCGGAAGCAGGCTTTCTTGCGGTGGCTCCGGATCTGTTCTGGCGAACGGAGCCGAACATCCAGCTCGACCCTGATGTAGAGGTTGAATTCAACCACGCGCTTGGATTGTTCGGAAAATATGATCCCGATGACGGGGTCAGGGACATCGAAGCCACGATTCACTGGATCCGGCGCGAAGCGGGCGTGCCCAAGGTAGGCTGCGTAGGTTACTGTCTGGGCGGCAAACTGGCCTATATGGCGGCGACGCGCACCGATGTGGACGCATCGGTCGGCTATTACGGGGTGATGATCGACCAGATGCTGCACGAGGCGAAGGCCATCGCGCATCCGCTGATGCTGCATATTCCCACAGCGGATCACTTCGTTAGCGCCGACGCGCAGAAGGCGATGCATGCCGGGCTGGACAGCCACCCCAAGGTGACGCTCCACGATTATGAAGGGCTCGACCACGGCTTTGCCACCGAAAGCGGCGAGCGGCGCGACGAGGATGGCGCGCAATTGGCCGATAGCCGCACGAAAACCTTCTTCGAACAACATCTGGGATAGGGCGCAAATTCTGGCCCCCTCGCCGCGCTATCGGGTTTTCGTGAAACTCAATTCAGCGAAGCGAAATTCAGGATGGTGCGGCGGACCCGGGCAGCCAGAGCTTCGGGCAAAGCCTGATCCAGGCTGGCTTCCCTGGTGTCAATGCTGTCGGCCAGCATCAATTGTTTCATCGTCCATTTCTCGCACAAGCGTTCGGTGATCGGGTTCTCTTCAAGCCGGACAACACCGCTATGCCGCGGATCACGCTGGATATTGGCCATCAGCGCATCCAGCGAATTCTTCGGACCTTCTACCAATTGAAGGAAATTCCGGCCGTTGAATATCAGGAAACCGGTAATACCACGTTCCGGATTGTTCCGGGACGAAGCTTCCAGAATATTCGCGATATCAACCTGATCCAGATCCGGTGCCGCGGTGCTGATATAAACCAATTGTCGCATTACGATCCCCCCCCGGAAACTTAACGGCCAAGGCTGAGCTGCGATTTCAACCGCAGCCCGTTGGTTAGGAAATTTGCCGTCCTGTTGGCCTTATTGATTCATCGTCGCGAAGAAATCTTCGTTGGACTTGGAATCCTTCATCTTGTCGAGCAGGAACTCCATCGAATCGATCGTGCCCATCTGCATGAGAATACGGCGCAGGACCCACATTTTGGAAAGCTTGTCCTTGTCGACCAGCAATTCTTCCTTGCGGGTGCCGGATTTTCCGACATCCAGCGCCGGGAAGATTCGCTTGTCGGCGACCTTGCGGTCGAGCACGATTTCCGAGTTGCCGGTGCCCTTGAATTCTTCGAAGATCACTTCGTCCATCCGGCTGCCGGTATCGATCAGCGCGGTGGCGATGATCGACAGCGAACCGCCTTCTTCGATATTCCGCGCTGCGCCGAAGAACCGCTTCGGGCGCTGCAGAGCGTTGGCATCGACACCGCCGGTCAGCACCTTGCCCGAGCTGGGGACCACGGTGTTGTAAGCGCGGCCAAGCCGGGTGATGGAATCGAGCAGGATCACCACATCGCGTTTGTGTTCGACCAGGCGTTTCGCCTTTTCAATAACCATTTCAGCAACTTGCACGTGGCGGGTGGCGGGTTCGTCAAACGTGGAGGAGATAACTTCACCTTTCACGCTGCGCTGCATGTCGGTCACTTCTTCGGGGCGTTCATCGACCAGCAGCACCAGCAGGATCACCTCGGGATGATTGTCTGTAATCGCCTTGGCAATGTTCTGCAGCAGTACGGTTTTACCCGTCCGCGGCGGCGCCACAATCAGGGCGCGCTGTCCTTTTCCCGGCGGCGAGATAATATCGATCACCCGCGCGGATTTGTCGAGAACAGTAGGATCGAGCGTATCGAGATTAAGTTTCTCTTCCGGATAAAGCGGCGTGAGATTGTCGAAATTGGTTCGCAGGCGAACCTGATCTGGATCCTCGAAATTGACGCTGGCCAGGCTGGTCATGGAGAAATAACGCTCGCCATCCTTGGGTGCGCGGATTTCACCTTCGACCGTATCGCCCGTGCGCAGGCCCCATTTGCGAATCTGGTTGGGGGAGACGTAGATATCGTCAGGACCGGCGAGATAAGTCGCTTCGGGGCTGCGCAGAAAACCGAAACCGTCCTGCAGCACCTCGATCGTGCCGATACCCATGATCTGGTCGGTATATTCCTCGTCCTCGGCCAGTTCGCGCAGGATGCAGAACATCAGATCCTGGCGGCGCATGGTAGAAGCGCCCTCGACACCCAATTCTTCCGCCATACTGACCAATTCAGCGGGGGGTTTTGCTTTTAATTCTCTGAGATGCATGGAAATCAAATCCGATAGATAGGCCCGGAATATCCCTATGCGGAAGTCCGGGAATTTTTAAGATAGGCGGCAGGTCATCTGGGCTTGGAGAAAGCAGACCCGGTTGCGATTATGTCGAACCTTCAGCCGAATTGGATGTTCAAATACGCCGCTGCGTGCCCTGCGTCAATCGGGCATATATCAATCGAGCTGGCATCATTCAGGTCAATCAGAACGGCTTCACGATCACCAGTACCACAATGATTGCTGCCGCAATGCCGGGTACTTCGTTGAGCAACCGCAATTTCTTTCCGGTCAAGGGCCGTTCGCCGCGGGCCAGTTTACGCGCATAGCCGGATAAGTACCCGTGATACCCGGACAAGAGCAGCACCAGCAGCAATTTGGCGTGAAACCACCCGCCCAATGCCACCATACCAGTGCCGAGCAGGGAAATCCCCAACACCCAGACAAGGATGATCGAGGGCAGCAGGATGATTTTACGTAGCTTGTTCTCGCGGTCGATCCAGCGCGCTTCTTCGGGCGAACCGGCCTCTGCCTCTTGATGATAGACGAAATAGCGCGGCAGCATGAACAGCCCCGCCATCCAGAATATCACGAAAATTATATGGCCTGCCTTGAGCCAGAGGTAGATCATCGAAAGAACATCCTGCATGAGAGAAAGGTAGGGTAGGAAAACATGAAAATCATCCCCTCAATGAAAATTCAACCCCGCCAGCCGCGTACGGTGGCGATCAGCTGTTCGACATGGGCGATAGGCGTGAACTGGCCGATACCATGGCCCAGATTGAATATATGGGGCCGATCCGCGAAACATTTCAGGATGTATTCTGCCTGACGGTCGAGAACCTCACCCCCTGCCAGCAGCAGCAGCGGATCGATATTGCCCTGTACCGGCATTCCGGCAGGCAATTCGCGCGCGGCCCACACCGGGTCGATGGTTTCATCTATCCCCATTGCATCAACCCCTGTTTCCCGCGCATAGGCGGGCAATTTTTCGCCCGCACCCTTGGGGAAACCGATGATCGGCACATCGGGAAAACGCGCCTTCACTGCGCTGGTGATAGCGGCATTGGGAGCGATTACCCATCGTTCGAATTCTGCCGGGGCCAGACTGCCTGCCCAGCTGTCAAACAATTGCACCGCTTCCGCGCCCGCTTCGATCTGACCGGCCAGATATTCGACAGTAACCGATACAATCGCATCGATGATGGCCTGGAACGCGGATGGATCACGATAAGCCATTGCCCGCGTATCATGCTGGTCACGGCTGCCCTCGCCCGCCACCATGTACGTCGCCACAGTCCATGGGCTGCCGGCAAAGCCCAGCAAGGTCGTCTCCGGCCCCAATTGCGCCTTCACCCTGGCCACGGTCTTGTAAATCGCCTCGAGACGCTCTGGCACCGCTTCCAGCCCCTCCAGCGCGACATCCAGCAGGCGGGGCGAAAGGCGGGGGCCTTCTCCAGCCAGGAATTCCAGCTTTTGCCCCATGGCGTGCGGGACAATCAGAATGTCGGAAAACAGGATCGCCCCGTCAAAACCGAACCGGCGGATCGGCTGGATCGTGACCTCGGCAGCAGCTTCGGCATCATAGACCAGATCGAGAAAACCGCCCTTTTCGGCGCGCAACGCACGATATTCCGGTAAATAGCGTCCGGCCTGGCGCATCAGCCACATGGGTGCCTGCGGGCCCCCGGACTTGGGGCGGGTTCCGCGCAGGGTGTCGATCAAAAGACCAGGCATCGAGGGAGTCCAATCAAAATAATAGAGTATTTAATATAAGGATGTAGGAGTCTGTTGGCCCTGTGGATTTCGGGGACAAATGGCCCCTGCCCGATTTGTCCCCATTTGGCCACACCGTGTTGATCTGCGAATCCCTGCGTTTGCGCGTCAAGCAATAGCTATCCCCATTGTCCCCAGGGTGTGGGCAACAGAGTTTTCCCAATCATAAGCCCGGGTGGGTGGACCCGTTAGCGGGCATGGAATCGCAGGCTGAACTTGTCGTCAGCTTTGTCCCGTGGTTTATACCAATTGTTGCCCACACGCACTTTGTTCCCCCAGGCACCATGCCAGTCACCCCCACCAGCAGCAGGTCGGATATGAGTCAACTTCACTTGCATCTCGTCTCCGATTCCACCGGGGAAACGCTGGAAATGGTCGCCAAGGCCGCTCTGGCCCAGTTCGAGGATGCCCAGGTTGTCCGCCATTTCTGGCCGATGGTCCGCTCGCGTCAGCATCTCGACCGGATTGTTTCCGATCTGGCGGAAAACCCCGGCCTGGTGCTGTTTACCCTGGTCAATCCGGAAACCCGCGCCCGGCTGGAAGAACATTGCCGCCAATTGGGCCTGCCCGCGGTGCCGGCGCTTGACGCAGTGACCGGGGCGCTGGAAATGCAGTTGGGCCAGGAAGCGCATGGACGCCCAGGCCGCCAGCATATCATGGACGAGGCCTATTTCGACCGGGTCGATGCAATCCATTTCACGATCGCGCATGATGACGGGGTCGGGTGGGAGGATTGGGAAGAAGCGGACATCCTACTGGTTGGTGTCTCGCGCTGTTCGAAAACGCCGACCAGCATCTATCTGGCCAATCGCGGGTATAAGACCGCCAATATTCCGCTGGTGGTGGAAAGCCCCCCGCCCCCCGCCCTGTTCGGGTTGCGGCATCCGCTGGTGGTGGGCCTGACAACCGCGCCGGAACGGCTGGTCCAGATCCGCCGCAACCGCCTGCTCAGCCTGAATGAAGCCACCGAGACATCCTATGTCGATGGTGGGCGGGTGCGGGACGAGGTCCAGTATGCCCGGCGGATGTTCGCTGACAATGGCTGGCCGGTGATCGATGTTACCCGCCGGTCGATCGAGGAAACTGCCGCGGCGGTGATCAAGCTGTTCAACGAGCGCGACAAGCGGGAGACTGCACCGCGCACAGGCCCGAAACCGATATGAAGCCGGAACCGCTATGATCATCCTTGCATCAAAAAGCGCGTCGCGCCGGGCGATGCTCGATGCTGCCGGAATTGCCTATGAGGCGATACCCGCCGATCTGGACGAGCGCGCGGTCGAAGCTGGCCAGGCAGGCAAATCGCCTGCCGAAATCGCACTCGCACTGGCCTGCGCCAAGGCTGCCGCGCTGGCAGCGGCCCATGACGGCCGGTTGGTACTTGGCAGCGATTCCCTGGTGTCGGTCGGCGGCAAACGCTTCGATAAGCCGGCAGACCGCGCTGCCGCCGTGCAGCATCTGCGGTATTTTTCAGGCAAGACCATGCATCTGCACAGCGCGGCCGCGATCATCCGCGGCGATGAAATATTGTGGCAGCACGCAGCGATGGCATCGCTCAAAGTGCGCCCTCTGTCGGACCAATTCATCGAGACCTATCTTCAGGCGGAATGGCCCGAAGTATCGGGCTGTGTCGGGGTATTCCGGATCGAGGCGATGGGCGTGCAATTGTTCGAAACCATCGAAGGCGATCAATTTACAATATTGGGAATGCCCTTATTGCCTTTATTGGGTGCCTTGCGCGATCTGGGTGAATTGCCCTCATGAGTTTCAACGATCCCGCCCCCGCTCCCGGCCTGGCACCCACCCCGGCCCCTTATGCGCATGTGATCGGAGATCCGATTGCCCAGTCAAAATCGCCCGCCATCCACGGGTTCTGGCTGCAGAAGCTGGGTTTGGAAGCGGAATATTCCACCAGATTGGTCAGACCGGATGAACTGCCCGCTTACCTTGCTCAGATGCGGCAGGATGCCCATTGGCGCGGCTGCAATGTTACCATGCCGCATAAACAGGCGATCATTCCCTTGGTGGACAGCCTCGATCCGGCAGCGAAAAAGATTGGCGCGGTGAACACGGTCGTCCGGCAGCCGGACGGGACTTTACGCGGCTATAACACCGATGCCGCAGGTTTTCTTGAACCCTTGGCGGAGGAATTGGCGAAAACGCATTTGTTCCGCATGGCCCGGGTGCTGGGCGCTGGCGGCGCTGCGCGGGCAATTGTCGCTTCGCTGGTGGAACGGGGCATGGTGATCGTGCTCGCCGCGCGTGATCCGGCCAAGGCGCGGGCACTGCTGGATGAACTTGCCCCGCCCGGCAGCCCGCATCACGAAGACCATCATGTCATCTCGCTTGCCCATTTTGCCGATCCGACCGATTTTGCCTTCGATGATCGAGAGGGTTGCTGCGATCTGGTGATCAATGCCAGCCCCCTGGGAATGCGCGGCAGGCCGCCTCTGCCGTTCCATTTCAGCCACGCCCCCCCTGGCAGCATCGCCTATGATATCGTCACCGATCCACTGGAAACGCCGTTTCTGGCCGATGCCCGCGCGGCCGGGTTTCGCACCGTGGACGGACTGTCGATGTTGATAGGCCAGGCCGCGGCGGCCTTCAGCCTGTTTTTCGCAATGCAGCCACCGCGGGAACATGATGCCGAACTGAGAGAGATACTGACCCGATGAGCAGCCATGGAAACCATTTGATCCTGGGCCTCACCGGCTCCATCGGGATGGGCAAATCGACCGTCGCCAGGATGTTCGAGGACGAAGGCGTGCCGGTGTTCGATGCCGATGCCGCCGTCCATATCCTGCAGGGGCCCGGCGGCGCTTTGCTGAATGCGATCGAAGCGGAATTTCCCGGATCGACCGGACCCGGCGGCGTCGACCGGGTGAAACTGGGGGGATTGGTTTTCGGCGATCCCGAGGCGCTCGCGCGGCTGGAAGCCATTGTGCATCCGGCGGTGGCGGAAATGCGCTCCGAATTTCTGCTCGAACATGCCAGCGCGCCGATCATCGCCTTCGATATCCCGCTTCTGTTTGAAAAAGGCGGCGAATCGCGGGTCGATCGGGTGGTGACCGTGTCCGCCCCGGCAGAAATTCAGCGCGAACGGGTGCTTTCGCGTCCCGGCATGACGCCGGAAAAATTCGCCCATATCCTTTCCCTGCAAGTCCCGGACGCGGAAAAACGCGCCCGTGCAGATTACGTGATCGATACTTCGGGAAGCCTTGACACGACCAGGCGGGCAGTTGGTGAACTGGTCAAGTCCCTCAAACAATCCCGCGCCTGACACGATGCCGCCGATTTAAGTAAATTGAACACTTGCACAGTGCCGTAAGCGCGCCGATATTATTCCAGATGCGTGAAGTAATTTTCGATACCGAAACGACCGGTCTGGACCCCAGAAGCGGAGATCGCATGGTTGAAATCGGCTGCGTCGAAATGATCAACAAGGTTCCGACCGGAAACACTTACCACGCCTATTACAATCCCGAACGCGATATGCCTGCTGGTGCAGAGGCGGTCCATGGCCTGTCTGCAGCCTTCCTGTCAGACAAGCCCTTGTTTGCGGCCAAGGCACAGGAATTGCTGGATTTTCTTGAAGATGCCCCGCTGGTGGCGCATAATGCAAGCTTCGATTTCGGGTTCCTCAATACGGAACTCACGATCATTTCGATGGAGCCTATTTGCACCAGCAGGATGATCGATACCGTCGCCCTGGCGCGCAGGAAACATCCCGGCGCGAAATTGTCGCTGGATGCGCTATGCAGCCGATACGGAATCGACCGCAGTCACCGGGTCAAGCACGGCGCATTGCTGGACGCGGAATTGCTCGCGCAGGTCTATGTCGAATTGACCGGCGGCCGCCAGATCGGGCTGGAACTGGCTGCCGACATTGCCGAGCAGGTGACTGCCGTACCTATACCATCCGCGGCGGCAACGCCCAGAAATCGCCAACCTGCGCGGCCCCATTCGGCCAGCGCGGAGGAACTCAGCCGGCATCATGAATTTCTCGGGCTTATCAAATCGCCCCTTTGGGGGCAGTAACCAGGTCGTAAACATGCGGATGCCAAATCACGATCTGGTATCCGCAATAACAAAAGGAAGTAGCGATGGATATTCGCGTTTCGGGCCACCAGATAGACACCGGGGCAGCGCTGCAGGACCATGCGGCCGAACGTTTGAACGGAATCGTAGAGAAATACTTCAACCGCGCCCTTTCGTCCAATGTCACCTTCGGCAAGGCTCCTGCAGGGGCGTTCAGCTGCGATATCGTGACCCATGTAATGCAGGGCATGATCGTCAAGAGCCACGGCGAGGCGCATGATGCCCATCAGGCGCTGGATCAGGCTGCCACCAAGATTGACACCCAATTGCGCCGATACAAGCGGCGGCTCAATGACCGGCACGAACAAGCGGCTCATTCGGTGAAGGAAGAAGCCGCCGCGTACCGCATCTTTGCTGCGCCGGAACCCGAAGAAGATGAACCGGCTGATGCGGCCCTGATCGTCGCGGAAACAAAGGTCGATATTCCAGAAACTAGCGTGGCCGATGCGGTCATGATGCTCGATTTGCGGGATACCAACGCGATGTTCTTCAAAAATGCTGGAACCGGGCGCCATAATATGGTGTATCGCCGTAACGACGGATCGATCGGCTGGGTCGAACCGCATTGATCGACCGCGATCGCGGATTTTTCGCCTGACTTCGATTGATGGCGCTGCACAATTTGGCTGCGAAATTCAGCCTGGCTTCCCTCCGGGGGAGCCAGGGAACCAGGGGTTTTTCGCGCGAATCACGATTATCACACAGGGATAGACTGGATTCACACTGCAAAAATTCAAATTATGACCGTCAATTTCAAACTCTTGCGAAACGCCGTGGCAACCACGAATGCTGACAGCAAACAGGCTGTCCTCGAAGCGTTGGCGGCGCGGCTCGCCGCTGCCTACGGGTTGGATCCGGCTGCCGTGCTCGATGGACTTGAGGAACGCGAACGTCTGGGCAGCACCGGTTTCGGACGCAGCGTGGCAATCCCGCATGCCCGGATCGAGGGTATCGAATATCCCGTAGCGGCGCTGCTGAAACTCGATTCTCCGGTGGATTTCAATGCTGCCGATGGCATGCCGGTCGATCTGGTTATCGGATTGCTATCCCCCGCCAGCGCCGGTGCCGGTCATTTGCACGCCCTGGCGGCGATTTCGCGCATGGTCCGGGACGAGGTGACGTATGATGCCCTGATCCAGGCGGCAGATTCCGAGGCTCTGTTTGCCACGCTGACCAATCTCGGCGAGAATATCATTGCGAATGATAATTTGAACGGAGCCAAATGTGAAACCGCATGACAGCGCCGCCGCCAGCCCAGATGCGGGATCGGGCACGGGTGCAGACCTGCACTACCGTGCGCTGGAACGACTGTATCGCTCCGCACCGGTCAACGCGCTGTTCGAATCCAGGCTGCATATCGAGGGGGAGGGGAGCGCCCGCCTGATCTTCGACGTGACTGAAAGCTGTTACCATGCTGCCGGCGCGGCGCATGGCACGATCTATTTCAAAATGCTCGACGATGCGGCATTCTATGCGGCGAATACGCTGGTGACCGACCGTTTTTTGCTGACCACATCGTTCAACCTCCATTTTACCAAGCCGGTTCGTTCCGGCCGGGTGATTGCAGAGGGGAAATGGATCAGCGGCCGCCGCCGGGTCTATGTCGCGGAATCGCGCCTGATCGATGAAGAAGGGGACGAGATCGGGCGCGGTACGGGTACCTTCATGCGCTCGGGCATACTGCTGTCGGGCTTGCCCGGTTACATTGCCGATCATAGCTGACGGCAATGACCACGCGGCTGCCCGCCCATCTCGAAGTTTCCGCCTTGATCCGGGCTGTCCAGGCGCAGGGCGGTTTTGCCACTGTCCTTGCCAAGGGTGAAAAAGACGCCGGAACTATCCTGATCTTAACCATTGAGAAGGGCGAAAACGGGGCGCTTTACGAACGAATGCCGCAATTGGACGGATCCCGGAAGTTCGCACAGGTAAAGTTGCAAGACCCTGAAAAACCGAAGGAAATGGATGAATATCTGGCGCGGCGGCAGCGCCAGGATAGTGATATCTGGATTGTCGAGCTGGACATCGCAGATGCAGAACGGTTCATCGCAACATTAACCGCATAAGTTGACATCGGCGCGATTGGCCCTATTTGGCCCCGAGCTTCCGCAGGCGTAGGCGGCCATGATGACACAAGGTCATTGGGCTTGCACGCAGACGGGTGGCGGCCGGCAGGCCAATAGCGGACCAAGTCAATCTAATTCACTACCCAAGGTCCCAGCCTGCGACTGAGCTCGTCAACCGCCATATCGAATGTATACATGAGTCGTAAGGCCCACTTTGCCGGCCTGATCGCGTTTGCCGCGACCGGGACCGTAGTTTTTGCCAGCGCCGGAACTTCCGGCGCGCTTGCCCGACAGGGCGAATCCCAGATAATTGAACAGCTGCCCCTGACCGAAGAAACCGTTCCGGTGTTCGTGTCGGAAGAAGTGGTCCAGCCGCTTCCGCAGCATTCCGATGGCGATGCCGCAGCCGAGAGCGATGCGCCATCGCCGCCGCAATCAACTTCGCTAAATCAGCTGGTAGCTGCCGTTTCTGCCCCCGAAACGCTTTCCCCTGAAATGGAATGCCTTGCAGGCGCGGTTTATTTCGAATCGCGCGGTGAGCCCCTGGCCGGGCAGCTGGCCGTGGCCCAGGTCATCCTGAACCGTGCCGAATCGCGCCAGTTCCCCTCGAGCTATTGCGGGGTGGTTTACCAACGTTCGCAATTCTCGTTCATAAAGGGCGGGAATATGCCCCGGATCAAGCGCGGATCTTCGGCATGGAAGCGCGCCAAGACCGTCGCCCGCATTGCCCATGAAGGCATGTGGGACAGCCAGGCCGGCGATTCGCTCTATTTCCACGCAAAATATGTGCGTCCGGGCTGGAGCCGAAAGAAAGTGGCGCGCGCCACGATCGACAGCCACATTTTCTATCGCTGAATTTTATTTGAGGGCCAATTCGCGCCCATCTACCCAGAATCGAAGCCCCCTCCCCTTGCGGAGGGGGCTTTGCTTGTTTCAGGCGCTGATCTCGAACCACACCGGGGCGTGATCGCTGGCCTTTTCGCGGCCGCGGTAATCCTTGTCGACGCCCGCTGCCACCAGCCTATCCGCCAATTCGGGGGACAGCAGCATATGATCGATGCGGAATCCGTGATCACGTTGCCACGCGCCCGCCTGATAATCCCAATAGGTCCACACGCCGCCGCGCGGATTCATGGTCCGCAAGGCATCTGTCCAGCCATCGCCCAACAGCCGCATATAGGCATCGCGCGATGCAGGCTGCATCAGCGCGTCGTCTGCCATCGCCTTCGGGGCCCACACATCATTGTCATGCGGGATCACGTTGTAATCGCCCACCACAGCGCAGGGCACTTCCAGCGCCCATAGTTCGCGCATCCGGGCGCGCAGCCGTTCCATCCATGCCAATTTATAGTCGAATTTAGGCCCCGGCTGCGGGTTGCCGTTGGGCAGATAGATGCAGGCCACCCGGACCCCGTCCACTTCGGCCTCGAGATAGCGGGCGTGGTCATCGTCAGGATCGCTGTCGTTCAATTTGGGCAGGCCGCGCCTGGTTTCGATCGGTTTGACGCCGTCCGCCAGAATGGCGACACCGTTGAAGCTTTTCTGGCCATGCCAGATCGCATGATAGCCGATTTTCTCGAATTCTTCGGCGGGAAAGCCTTCGTCCTGGCTTTTGACTTCCTGCAGGCAGGCGACCTTGGGCCGCGTTTCCACCAGCCATTCGAGCAGGCGGGGCAGGCGCGCTTTCACGCCATTGATGTTGAAACTGGCAATTTTCATGGCACCGGCCTTAGCCCGATAATTCGCATCGCGTCTATCGGTGGCTGGCCCTGACCGCCGAAATCAGGCCGCTTTGTCAGACCCCGAAACTGGAACCACATCCGCAGCCGGCGGCAGCTTGCGGGTTTTCGACCTTGAACGCTGCGCCGCCGAGCGATTCGACGAAATCGACCACGCTGCCCGACACCAGATCGAGGCTGATCGGATCGACCACCAACCGGACTCCTTCAGTCTCGCTGACCAGATCATCCGCATCGGGACTGTCGGCCAGATCGAATTTGTATTGGAAGCCCGAACAACCCCCGCCTTCGACCGAAAGGCGCAAGATCGCCGGTTTGGCCTGCTTTTCAGCAATCCAGGCCACGCGTTTGGCGGCAGACGGGGTCAGGGTAAGGGCTTCGGACATGGGCCCTATGTAGGGTGCCGGGCGGCACTGCTCAAGACAAACACGGCAAGATGCCCAAATCAGGCAAATTCAGGCGTCATGCGCTCTGGATATAATTCCGCAGTGCCTCGGCCTCGTGTCTCACTTCGTCGAGGCGCGATTTCACCAGATCGCCGATTGAAATGAAGCCGCGCAATGCCCCTTCTTCCAGCACCGGCAGGTGACGGATCCGGCGGCGGGTCATCAGGCCGAGCGCGTCGAGCACCGTTTCGTGGGCGCCGACGGTGATCGCCGGGGCTGTCATCACTTCGCCAACCGCCCGGTCGAGGCATGATTCGCCCATTTCGGCGATCCGGTAAACCAGATCGCGTTCGGAGAAGATTCCGACAACCATCTTGCCCTCGATCACGGGGAGCGCGCCGATTCGCTTGTCAGCCAGCAATGCGACCACATCGCGGACCTTCATGTCGACAGTGCAATGAATGATATCCGCCGGATCACGGCCTGAAATCAATTTGGCAATTTCCATCACATCTTCCCCTTTGAGGCCGCTGACCGGCTTTCTTGCTTTATGAAAACATGCCACGAATTTGCTGCCAAGGCGAATCCCGGCAACCATCTCGCGCCCCTTGGCGAAAAAGCAGCCATTGCAAGCACCGCCCACCCGCGCCTAAGGGTGCGCCATGCCCAAGAATTCCCCTCTCGAAGATCCCGACAAGGCCGCCCATGCCTGGGCGCGCTATCGCCGGTTGATGCGATTCATGTTCCTGCTGACCACCGGCACGGTGATCGTGGCGATTGCCATCCTGTATAAATTCAACGGCATGGTGTCGGTTCATTTCTACATCGCAACCGCGCTGGGCATCGGGTTTGCGATGCTGCTGATGTCCGCCCTGATGGGGCTGGTGTTTTTATCGAGCGGCACCGGTCATGATGAAACGGTAGAGGACCTCAGCGATTCGAAAAAACCCCGCTAGAGCGGGCTGCGTTAAATCTGACGCGCCTCGCCCGCTTTAATCTTTGTTGTCGCATCGTAAAAAGCTGAAAACCGGTTCCCACTTTTCAGCACGATGCTCTAATCCGGCGGACAGTTGCTCAGGCGAAATTCCTCGACCACTTCGCCGCCGATCAGATGGCGCTGGATGATCTGTTCCAGAACCTCTTCATTGCAGGAATGGTACCAGACCCGGTCCGGCCACACGACCGCGATCGGCCCTGCCGCGCAGATTTGCAGGCAATCAGCCTTTGCCCGCTGGACCCCGCCGATGCTTTCACCGGCGTCATTGATTCGCTTCGGCCCGACCAGATCAAGCTGTTTGAGGCGCTTTTTCAGATAATTCCACGCGGCCTTGCCCTCTTCCCGATTGCAGCATTTCTGCTTTTCGGAAATCGCGCACAGGAAAATCTGCCGCTCGATGCTTTCGCCGCCGATCTTGGCCAGCGCCAACCGCGCCTTGACCAGCGCGCTATCGCTGCTCATTCCTCCGCCGCGTCACGCTTCAGATAGCGGTCCAGCCAAGCAAAGACGGCGGCGTGCCATTGCAGCGAGTTCTTCGGTTTCAGCACCCAGTGATTTTCATCCGGGAAAACCAGCAATTGCGATGGAATTTTCTTGCGCTGCAATGCGGTGAAGGACGCAATGCCCTGGGTATAGGGAATGCGGAAATCCTTCTCGCCGGTAATCACCAGCATCGGCGTCTGCCAATTGTCGACGAAATTGACCGGGTTCCACTTTTCGTACTCGGCCGGGTCTTCGAAATAGGCCTTGCCGCCATGTTCCCATTCGATGAACCACAGTTCCTCGGTTTCGTAATACATTGCCCGCTGGTCGAACACGCCGTCATGCTGGATCAGGCATTTGAACCGTTCGGGCCATTTCCCGGCAATCCAGTTCATCATGTATCCGCCGTAGGATGCCCCCATCGCGCAGGCCCGGTCACCATCGATCTGGCTGTCGAGCGCCAATGCCGCGGCGAGGCCTTTCTGTAAATCTTCCAGCGGCTTACCGCCCCAATCACGGGTGATAGCATCGGTGAACGCCTGTCCGTATCCGGTGCTGCCGTGGAAATCGACCGAGATCACGGCATAACCCTGGCTGGCGACAACGCGCGGGTTCCACCGGCTGGACCAGCTATCGTTGAAGCTGCCCTGCGGCCCGCCGTGGACATAGAGGATGGCAGGCAGTTTATCGCCTGTGCCGACCGGCTTGGTAATCTGGCCCCATACGGTGTCGCCATTTGCCCCGGCGAAGCTGAACCGCCGGGTGGTGACCGATTGAAGTTTGGCGACAGAACCATCGGTATGGTTGGTCAGGCGCCTGCCCGATTGGCTCATGGACGCCAGATAGACCTCGGCAGGAACCTCGATCGTGTCGCGGGTGAACAGCAATCGTCCGCCCGGCAGAGCCGTGACATTACCGATATGCCCTTCGCGGCGCCCATCGCTATCTGGGGCGAGCGTCAATCGGGTGACTTTCCCATTGCGCGGATCAATCCGGAAGGCGGGCGTATCCAGCACATCCTGCGCGGTTGCAATGATGTAGCGCGAATCGGGGGTCCAGCTCAGCGAACCGACCGAACGGTCCCATGCGGACGTGATCGCCCGTGTTTCGCCGGAGGCGAGATCGCGTAATTGCACTACCAGCCGGTCCGCCTCGTATCCGGGCCGTGCCATCGCGGCATAGGCGAGATATCTGCCGTCGGGTGATGGTGCGGGCAGCGTGTCGAAAGCGGTGTTGGCGGCGGTCAGATTGGTGGGCGCATTGCCGGACAGGTCGGATCGGTAAATGTCGACATTGGTGGAAACCGGCTCGTCCGCATCTGCTGAACGCACGGCGAAGTAGATCGCGGAACTATCGGGTGCCCATGCCAGATC
>JAGXGU010000022.1 GCA_024636575.1 Altererythrobacter sp. | reverse complement strand
CATGAGCGGAATGATGAAGGAAATGTTCGATCGCTGTTATTATGCGGTGTTGGGGCAGATCGAGGGGCGGGCCTACGCCACCGCCATCGCCGCTGGATCTGACGGGGAGGGTGCCCAGCGGCAGATCGACCGGATCGCGAAGGGGTGGCGCTTGCGGCGCGTTGCGGAACCCTTGATCATAAATTGCAATGCCCAAACTCCCGAGGAAATTCTGGCAGAAAAGTCGCTCAGCCAGGAACAGTTGAGTGAATGCCGCGATACAGGAGCAGGCCTGGCAGAAGGGTTGGTCCTGGGTTTATTCTGAATTACTGTCCTGAAATGAAGCATCCATAACGGATTAATCACTTTTTCAAGGACTCGACGCGGCGCATAAATCCGGCCAAGTTACTGTAACGCATTGGCATTAGAGGATTATAGACCATCGATCGTCGTATGGATACCGACCGGATCGATCGTAAGGGCGGCGTTCTGCTTCTTTTCGAAGGTGGTGGACGTCCTGATGCGCAATCCATTTGCAAACTTGTGGACAAATTGGGCCACACTTCGATTAGTCTCGACCCCTTGCAGAACACGAATATCGCACAGGCTGGCGCTGGTGACGGGCAACAGGCAGCCATATGGCTTGAACTGCTGAGTAGCGGAATGACTTTCGACCTGGTCGGATTGGCTCCGGGCGCGCAAATGGGCGTTCCTCTCATCAGCCACAGAATGAACGTGCCCGATGGTTTTCTTGAATCTACCTGTGAAGCGGTTTGTGTAATACCGGGGCCGCATTTGAGCGGCGGCACGAACAGTTTGCCAGTTGTGCGGGTAATGCTGGGGCTGGCCGCCAGGCTCGCAGCTGCACTCCAGCCTGTCCGCGCGATTTGCTGGCCGCCAGCAGGCATGATGATGGGCGCGGACTTTTTCTGCGCAAACGCCAAGAGCTGGGTTAATGGCGGCCCTTTCCCGGCACAGGCCCTGACCGCCTTCAAGCAGATGAGTGATGGCGGCCTGCAATCCGAAGGCCTGGCTCATTTCACCGGTCAGGAATTGCGGATAGAGCCGGGTTCAGTCGGCCATTATCCGACTGCGGCCTTGCTTGCGGCCAGGCTGGTCCAGCAATTGGCGCCGCACGGTCCGCTCATGCAGATCGAAGAGGTGATTGCGCCCGACGGCAGCCAGATGCGGCTGGAGCCATCGGGCAACGGAAAATTCGTCCGCGTCTGGCGCAGCTGAACCGCTGACGCCTCAGGTCTTTGCAGCGAGATCCACAATTGCCTGCCTGTACTCGCGCTCCAACCGGTCGACGCGGTCCGCCACACTGTCAATCTTGTCGACCATGCCAATGCCCTGGCCCGATCCCCAGATGTCTTTCCAGGCCTTGGCCTTGCTGTTGCCGCCAGATCCGAAATTCATTGCACTGGGATCGCTTGTCGGCAGGTTTTCAGGGTCCATCCCGGCCTTCTCTATCGAACCGCGCAGATAATTGCCGTGAACCCCGGTGAACAGATTGGTGTAGACGATATCCGCCGCGTTGCTGTCTACGATTTCCTGTTTGTAGGCTTCGTCTGCATTGGCTTCCTTGGTCGCAATCCACGGTGATCCGATATAGGCGAAATCGGCGCCCATCGCCTGCGCAGCCAACACCGAACGACCGTGCGAGATAGATCCTGACAGCGCGACCAGCCCGTCGAACCAGCTGCGGATTTCCTGCATCAGGGCGAACGGCGATTGGACACCGGCATGGCCGCCCGCACCCGCGGCGACCGGGATCAGGCCGTCCGCGCCCTTCTCGATCGCCTTGTGGGCGAATTTGTCGTTGATCACGTCATGCAGCACGATGCCGCCCCAGCTGTGCGCAGCATCGAACACTTCTTCGCGCGCGCCGAGCGAGGTGATCATCATTGGCACCTGCCACTTGCCGCACATGGCGATGTCTTCTTCCAGCCGGTTGTTGCTGCGGTGGACGATCTGGTTGACGGCATAGGGCGCTGCGGGCTGATCGGGGTTGTCCCGATTATGGGCCGCGAGTTCTTCGGTGATCTGGTGCAGCCATTCATCCAGCTGGGAAATCGGGCGAGCGTTAAGCGCTGGAAAGGATCCGACAATCCCCGCCTTGCATTGCGCAATTACCAGTTCGGGGCCGGAAATGATGAACAATGGCGAGCCGATAATCGGCAGGCGTAGATGGTCGAAAGGGGCCGAAAGCGCCATGAAAAGCTCCGTTGCTTAATGAAATCTATGGGCTCGCTTATGCGGCAAAGTGCCGCTTGTCGATACACCGTGATTATCGGGGTTGTAGGGACAAATTCGGCAGGTCAGCCGAGCAATTCCTCGATACCGTAAAAACGCGCGGCGGACCCTGCGTAAAGCGCGCGCTTTTCATCGGCCGATGCCCCGGCAGTGATCCGCTTGAAGGCGTTCCAAAGCACCGGATAGGTCGCGCCCCACCGGTCAACCGGGTAATTGCTTTCGAACATTGCGCGGGTTGGCCCGAAAGCCTCGATGCAGGTTTCGATATACGGCCGCCACATTTCCGCGAGGGCCGCCGATCCGATATTCCTGGCCGGCCCATCTTCCGGCATTCCGCAAAATGCCATCGCCAATCCGCCAAGCTTTATCGAAACATTGGGGCATTCCGCCAGGCGCTGGATGGCCTTGCGCCAGCGGCCGAAATGCTTGGGCAATGTACCGCGATAGGATGCAATGCCCAGCGGTGTGCCGCAATGATCGAGCACGATCTGCTGATCCGGAAATTTGCGGGCCAATGCGATCACATCGACCAGTTGTGGTTCCAGCACCCATGCATCGAAGGTAAGCCCGAATTTGCCGAGACGGGCGAACCCGGCCTGGAATGCGTCGCTGGTCAGCAATCCTTCCGGCGCATGGAACGGCGGACCAAGCGTTGTAGGATCGCTGTCCCACGCAGCGGAATGCCGGATGCCCCGAAACCGGCCATTACCCGCCGCAATCAGGCTTTCGAGGACCGGCACAGCGCCATCACCAAGCAGCATGTTCGCATGGCCGACAATCGCCGCGCAGGCCCGCAAATCGCCGTATAATCCGCACGCGCTCTGGGCTGCAACGCCGTTCACGAATTCGACTTCGCCAACGGGTTTCAGTTCCTCTGGTGCGTCAGCCCGATAGAACGCCCCGCATTCCATGAACACCGTGCCGATGATGTTGTGCCCCGTGGCCAGATCGGCCTGAAGCTGGTCGAACGTATAATAGGGCGCGCCGGCGATTGATGCGATGAAGGGATGCTGCGGTTCCGGAAACATCGGGATCATCGGGCGCAGATCCCACAAATGGTGGTGCGGATCGATGATCGGCAAATCCGGTTCGAGAATGTCTTCGGCCAAACTGTAATCTCCCCAATTCCATAGGGCAGGGTACACCAAGCGCAGCCCGCGTATAGAGGCAAGTTTCCAGATTATCCTGCCAGATCAGGCTATCGCACTGTTTGCTGCGCTGAGTACTGCGCGGACGCTGGCGGTGGCGACATCTTCGTCGATCCCGCAGCCCCAGATCTTGTGGCCATCCGGGCCGGTGCATTCCAGATAGGCTGCGGCGCGCGCGTCCGACCCTTTCGACAGGGCGTGTTCGGAATAATCCACTACATCCAGTTCAAGGTCGAAGGCTTCGCGCAGGGTGGCGACGACCGAAGAGATCAGACCATTCCCGCGCCCGCTGACGCTTTGCGCCTGGCCATCGACTTCGATGGTGCCGGTGAACATCCGCGTACCGTCGGCGGCGCGGTTTTCCTCGTAATCGATCAGCTGGAAATGTTTGGGGTTGGTCTGCACGTGATAGGCTGCGCGGAACGCCTGCCAGATGTCGGCGGCGTTCAGTTCCCGGCCCAGATCATCCGCCATCCGCTGGACATGCGGGGCGAAATCGGCCTGCATTTTCTTGGGCAGTTTCAGGCCCTGATCCTGTTCCAGAACCCAGGCAAATCCGCCTTTGCCGCTTTGTGAATTGACCCGGATGACCGCTTCGTAACTGCGGCCCAGATCGGCCGGGTCGATCGGCAGGTATGGAACGCGCCACGCCTCGTCATTCTGGGTTTCGCGCGCGGAAAAGCCTTTCTTGATTGCGTCCTGATGGCTGCCGGAAAATGCCGTGAACACCAATTCGCCGCCATAGGGATGGCGCTGGTGGACCGGCAGTTCGTTGCAATATTCGACCGTCTCGATCACCCGGTCGATGTCGGAGAAATCCAGGCCCGGATCGATCCCCTGCGTGTACATATTGAGCGCGACCGTGACGAGGCAGCAATTGCCGGTCCGTTCGCCATTGCCGAACAGGCAGCCTTCCACCCGGTCCGCGCCCGCCATCAGGCCAAGTTCCGCCGCCGCGACGCCGGTGCCGCGATCATTATGCGTATGCAGGCTGATCACCGCCGCGTCGCGGTTCGGCAAATTGCGGCAGAAATATTCAATCTGGTCGGCGTAGATATTCGGCGTCGCCGCCTCCACCGTGGCGGGCAGGTTGAGGATGATCGGGCGTTCGCGTGTCGGCTGCAAAACCTCCATTACCGCCTCGCATACCTCGATGCTGAAATCGAGTTCGGCGGTGGAGAATGTTTCCGGGCTGTACTGGAAATGCCATTCCGTATTCGGACGAGACGCTGCTTCGTCGCGCATGATTTTTGCGCCGTCTATGGCGATCTGGCGCACTTCGTCCTTGCTCATGCGGAACACGATATCGCGCCATGCCGGGCTGACGGCATTGTACATATGGACCACTGCGGCGTGAACGCCGTCGATGCTGTCGAAGGAAGTGTGGATCAAATCCTGCCGCGACTGGGTGAGGACCTGGACCATCACGTCTTGCGGAATGTTGCCGGAATCGACCAGATTGCGGATAAAGTCGAACTCGGTCGCCCCCGCGCTGGGAAACCCGACCTCGATTTCCTTTACCCCGATTTCCACCAGCAGGTCGAAGAAACGCCGTTTCTTGAGCGCGTCCATCGGATCGACAATCGCCTGATTGCCGTCCCGCAGATCGGTCGACAGCCAGCGCGGCGGCGCGGTGATGACTTGGGATGGCCATTGCCGGTCCGGCAGATGGATGGGGGCGAAAGTCGAATATTTACGCGAAGGTTCGCGAAGCATGGACATGGGAAAGTTCTCTGACGAATGAAAATGTCTGGACGGAGCTACCCTTGGGCGACCCGGCGCGCCGCATCAGGCACCGCCGCACATCACGCCCAAGGGCGGATTAGTCGTAGTAACATGTCCAGCTGCATCGTCATGCCGCCGCTATGTGCAATTAAACGTCCGCTGTCCAGCCTGTCTGCGCAATTTTCTTCTGAATCGCTGGAGCTGAGAAGTTCGGTCGGGCGGGTTACTGCTTTTCGAACGCGGCCGAGATATCGAGTTCGACTTCATCCGGCACCATCGGATTGGCCTCGGCACCGGTAAACTCTGCCATGATCGTGACCGGACGGGTCACGCCATTGAGCGCCGCCACCATAAATCTACCCGCAGCGGAAATCCCGGATCACGCCGCCTGCATCAAGCATCACGTTCAGGCGGTTGTTGTTGAAGTCCTGCGTGTACATCTCACCCGGCCGGATGAACCGGATTCCGGCGCGCGGCTGCGCCTTTTCGGCAATCGCCTGACGGACCTGTGCGTTGTCGCTCTGACCGAGGAATTCAGCGGCAGCGGTCGCTCCGCATGAACTGGCGGACGGATCGGTGGACGTGCGTGGCTCAACCGGGCCGGGGGCAGCACCGGGGAGAGGTGTGGACACGGACGGAGCGCCTTGCGGCGCCGGGCCGGTTGCCGGGGCGCTTTGCCCGGTGCCATTTATCCGTGCGGCATATTGCTCCGCAGTTTCGCTCTGCTCCGCCGCACCGCCGCAGGCTGCCAGCATGGCGATAGCAGGCAGGGGAAGCAGACAGAGGCGGGAAATTTTACGAAAAATTGTCATCACAACAAAACTCCTCAAGATTCCTACCCTGTCTGCTCATCCTGTGTCGGCTTTATGACAATTTGGTCGCCGGATTAATTCTTCGCCTTGTCGACCAGCTGGTTCTTGGCGATCCACGGCATCATCGCCCGCAATTCCGCGCCGACCTGTTCGATCTGATGCGCGGCGGCGGCCTTGCGGCTCGCCTTGAGTTCGGGCTGGCCAGCGCGGTTGTCGAGCACGAAATCCTTCACGAAACGGCCGGCCTGGATGTCCTGCAGCACGCGCTTCATTTCTGCCTTGGTTTCGGCAGTGATGATCCGCGGCCCGGTTTTGATGTCGCCATATTCGGCGGTGTTGCTGATCGAATAGCGCATGTTGGCGATGCCGCCTTCATACAGCAGATCGACGATCAGTTTCGTTTCGTGCAGGCATTCGAAATAGGCCATTTCCGGCGCGTAGCCGGCTTCCACCAGCGTTTCGAACCCGGCCTGGATCAGATGGGTGATCCCGCCGCACAGCACCGCCTGCTCGCCGAACAGATCGGTTTCGCATTCTTCGCGGAAAGTGGTTTCGATGATCCCGCTGCGGCCGCCGCCCACGGCAGAGGCATAGGACAGGGCGAGGGCGTGGGCGTAATTATTGCCGCTGGTGCCTTCGGCTTCCTGCGCCACGGCAACCAGGCACGGCACGCCGCCGCCCTTCACATATTCGCTGCGCACGGTGTGGCCGGGACCCTTGGGCGCGACCATGAATACGTCGAGATCGGCGCGCGCCTCGATCAGGCCGAAATGGACGTTGAGCCCGTGGGCGAAGGCCAGCGCCGCCCCCGATTTCATGTTCGCCGCCAGATCGTCGGCGTAAATTGCGGCCTGGTGCTCGTCCGGCGCAAGGACCATGATCACATCGGCCCATTTCGCCGCATCTGCATTGGACATCACCTTGAAGCCCGCGCTTTGCGCCTTCTTCGCGGTGGCAGAGCCTTCGCGCAGGGCAATGGCCACTTCGCCAACGCCGCTGTCGCGCAAATTCTGTGCATGGGCATGGCCCTGGCTGCCATACCCGACGATGGCGATTTTCTTGCCCTTGATCAGGTCCTGATCGGCATCGGCGTCATAAAAAACTTTCATTTCTATCCCATTCTAGCGTCATCCCGGCGAAGGCGGGGATCTGTTTAAGTGATGTCCGACCCGGACAGCGGCCCCAGCTTTCGCTGGGGCGACGGAAAATTCAGGTACCTTCGGCCCCGCGCATCATTCCGGCAATACCGGTTCGCCCGACTTCGACCAGGCCGAGTTCGCGCATCAATGCAATGAAGCTATCGATCTTGTCCGGCGAGCCGGTCAATTCGAAGATGAAGCTGGACGTGGTGGTATCGACCACTTGCGCGCGGAAAACATCCGCAAGCCGAAGTGCCTCGACACGGTGTTCGCCGGTGCCCTTCACCTTGACCAGCGCCAGTTCGCGTTCCACGTGCTTGCCGGTTTCAGTCAGGTCAACCACGCGGTGGACCGATACCAGCCGTTCCAGCTGTGCGCGGATCTGGTCGATCACTTGCGGTGGGCCCTGGGTGACGATGGTGATCCGGCTGACGGCATGGTTTTCCGAAATATCGGCCACGGTCAGGCTATCGATATTATATCCGCGCGCGGTGAACATGCCTGCGATTCGCGCGAGGATGCCCGCCTCGTTATCGACGGTCACGGTCAGGACGTGCCGCTCTGCTGCTGCCTGGTGGATTTTCATCAGACCAATGCCTTCGCTTCATCGTCCATCGTGCCGTTGGCCGTGTCGCCATACATCAGCATGTCAGTGTGGGCAGCGCCGCTGGGGATCATCGGATAACAATTGGCGTCTTTCGACACCTGGCAATCGACCATTACCGGTCCGTCATGCGCCAGCATGGCTTCGATCCCGGCGTCGAGACCGGCTTCATTGGAAATGCGGATTCCT
>JAGXGU010000172.1 GCA_024636575.1 Altererythrobacter sp. | reverse complement strand
GAATTCGACATGCGCGCTGCCCTCGAAACGGGTCCGGTCGCCAATCCACACCATATGCGCGCTGGTATCGTACCAGTCGCCGGTCAGCGAATCCTGCCGCGCCATTGCCTGTTCATAGGGCAGAAGCAGCGCCTCGTGACTGGTGTAGAAACTGGTGCCCTGCAATTGCGGCACGGTTTGCGGATCGATGCCGCAGGCTTCCATGAAATCCAGCGCTTCGCCGATCCGGCCGGATACTTCGGCGAATTTGTCCGCCCACGGGCTGCGGCCCATGAAATCGAGAGTCCACCCGTGCACCTGGCGCAAATTGGCATAGCCCCCGCCGGCAAAGGCACGCAGCAGATTGAGCGTGGCGGCAGCCTGTGAATAGGCGCGGACCATGCGCTGGGGATCGTTGCGGCGGACTGCGGCATCGAACTCGATCCCGTTGACATTGTCGCCGAAATAGCTCGGCAGGGTCACGCCGCCCTGGGTTTCGGTGTCCGAACTGCGCGGTTTGGCGAACTGCCCCGCCATGCGCCCGACTTTCACCACCGGCAATTTTCCCGCGAAGGTAAGAACAACCGCCATCTGGAGCAACACACGGAAGGTATCGCGAATGTTATTCGGATGGAATTCCGCAAAGCTTTCCGCGCAATCCCCGCCCTGCAGCAGGAACGCATTGCCCGCCGACACATCGGCCAGATCGGCTTTCAGCGCGCGTGCTTCACCGGCAAAGACCAGCGGCGGATAATTCGACAGCGTTACTTCGGCGGCCGCCAGTTCGGCGGCATCTTCATAGGCCGGCAGATGCCGCGCCTCATGCGATTTCCAGCTATCGGGGGTCCAGGTCTGTGCCACTTTATCGGTCTTTCATCTGCGTTGCTGCAACGGCAATGGAACGGCAATGGGATGCGCAATACGCACAATTCAATCGTTCGGCTACCCAATGCCAAAATCCGGCCCCATGCAACGAAGTTAAACTTGGGGCAGATCAAACCCCGGGCCGCACAGCAATTCAGGCAAATATCAACGCCCCGTCATCGCCGGGCTGCCAGCCGTCACGCGGGTGGCCAATTGCTGGCCTTCCGGAATTACCGCCACACGGTATCCCGGGCGGGCGGCAAAGTATCGGCGGGCCAGCGCCTGCATCGCTTCGGGCGTTGTCTGTGTGTAATCGTCCAGCAAGGTGCGGATCTGCGCCAGCCGGCCGGGATCCTGGGTGGAACCTTCCACTTGATACAGCCAGAAAGTGTTGCCGGTAGATGCGCGGCTGATCAATTGCTTCAGCGGTTCGGTAACCCGTTCCAGCTCGTCTGCCGTGGCGGGGTTGTTGACCAGATCCTGTGCAATCTGGTCCGCTGCGATGAAGAACACCGGCACATCCTCGGGCCGCAATTGCGCCACTGCGGTGATCGCGCCGCCGCCATTCAGATCGACCGGCCAGCGCGATGAAACCTGCGGCGAATAGCTAGCCCCGGCCCGTTCGCGCATCGCGTCGATCAAACGATTGTTGAACAGGTCGGTGAGGATTTCCAGCTGTCGGGATTCGCGCAGATTGGCCGCTCCGCCGCCGCTGGGCCAGGCAACCACAGCCGCCGCCTGGTTGGCATCGCCGCGGTGGCGCAAAACCACCGGATTGGGTGCCGGTTCAGGGAACCCGGGCACCTTGGCAGCAATCGCGGGCGCAATCGGCTGGCGCGGCGCCAAGGCACCGAACGTCCTGGTGAGGGAGGCGACAGTTGCATCCCGGTCGAATTCGCCGAAGATCAGCACTTCAACCGGGCCTTGTTGCAGCAACGGCTCCCACACTTCACGGAAACCTTCCGGCGTGGCCGCCTCCATCGCCGCGGGATCGGGTGTCTTGAAGCGCGGTTCCTGATTGTTCAGCAGATAATCGAGATCACGGCTCAGCACGCCGCCGGGGCTGGTGGCATAGCTTTCATAGGCGAGCCGCGCAGCGGCCTTGGCGCGCAGCACCGGATTGGGATCCCAGCGCGGCATGCCCAGCTTGGCCGCAAACAGATACAGCTGATCCGCCAGATCGGCAGAGCGGGTTTGCGCGCTGAAGGTGAATACCCCGTCGCCAATCGCGAAATCGAAGCCCATCTTGCGGCCCGTGGAAATGCGGTCGAGTTCTTCCTGACCCAATTCCCCCAGCCCGGACCCGACCAGCGCCGTTTCGCCCAGGGCGATATAGGGTGCATCATCCGGCCCGAACGCCCGGTACCCAGCCCCGAAGCGCACTTTCAGCGCCACGCGGCCCGGCTCTGCGTCATTGGCCCACAGGATCGCATTGACCCCGTTGGCAAATTGCACTCGCTCGATACCGAGCACGCCGATTGCCCCTTCGGCCACGATTGTGCCGGGGGTGCCGATCGGCGGGAGGTTCTCAAACGAAATCGTGCTCGCTTCCAACCGGGCGCTGGAATCGGCGGTAACCGGTGCAAGCATGGCATTGCGGAGCGCGGCCTCGTCCGCCTCCCCCACTGCGGGGGTGACATAGGTGGCGCGGATCACATCGCCAGAAAACAGGGCGCGCGTATGTTCCAGCACGTTGGTGGGGGTAAATTGGTCGCGCATTCCGTTGAATACCTGCAGCACGGTTTCCGGCGCAGCAACTGCTTCGCGGATGTCCACCGCCTGCACAATGCTGTCCGCCAGTTGCGATCCCGCCATCACGGATCGCTGTTCCACCGAACTGGCGTAGGCCACTTCCTGTTCCGCCATTTCGCGGTCGATTTCTTCTTGTGTCGGCGGGGCAGCGACAGCGTCTGCAATGACCCCGCGAACATCGGCCAGCGCGGCGTTCCAATCCGTTGTCAGCGGCGCAAAGCTGACGAATGTTGCGTCGGCGGAACGGCTGACATCATCCTGCTGGACCTGAGCATACAGATAGGATCCGCCCGCCCTCGCCTTGGCCTCCAGCCGCCGGTTGATGATCGCCTGTGACAGATAATCGATCAGCAGGCCTTCGTTATATTCGATCGTATCGTCCACCGGCCGCCATGGCCGCATGATCGAATAGGTCATCGTGCGCGGGAGATCGGGTTCGACCATCACGCCCACTTCGCCCACGGGATTGGCCGGATCGGCCCCCGGCGGCGGCAGCGGATCGCCGAAATCGGGCGCGGGGGTGTGCTTGCCGGCCACTTCCCAATCGGCAAACCAATGTTCCACCAGCGACGCGAGTTGCTGCGCATCGGCGTCCCCGGCCACCACGATGACGGTGTTTTTTGGGCGGTACCAGCGTGAATGGAACGCCTGGACAGCCTTGGCGGTGGCGGCATTGAGCGTTTCGTCCGTGCCGATGGGCAGCCGGTCGGCCAGCCGCTGTCCGGCGAACAGCACCTTGCGGCTTTCTTCCGCCACGCGCAGAGCGGCGCCGCCGCGTTCACGCTTTTCCGCCAGCACGATCGGCACTTCCACGCCCAGGTTTTCCGGCGACAGGATGGGTTCGCGGATCATGCCCGAAAGCAGCTTGAAACTTTCCGCCAGCGCGGCGGGTGTCGCATTGGGCAGGTCCAGTTTGTAAACCGTATGCGTCGCACTGGTTTCGGCATTGGTATCGCTGCCGAAGGTCGCGCCCAGCCGCTGCCATGTCGGGATTGCTGCAGCCTGGCCCAGATATTTGCTTTCGCGGAAGGTCAGATGTTCCAGCAGATGCGCATAGCCTCGCTCTGCATCTTCTTCATGCAGCGATCCTGCGTCGATGCGGATGCGGATGGATACCTGCCCCGGCGGAACCCCGTTCTTGCGGGTGGCATAACGCAGGCCATTGTCCATTTCACCGAACAGCCATTCCTCGTCCTGCGGAACATCGCTGCCTCGGTAGATCCACGGGGTTTCCTTGCCGTTCTGTACCTTGGCGGGCGCGGGCAATTGCGACGCCAATACCGGAATGTCGGAATTGACGTTTTGCGCAGCGCTGCCTGGCGCAAACAGCGTGAGCGGGAGGAGAAGCGCAAGTTGCCGTGCGGCACGCATAAGATCGATCATGCGCCGAATATAGGGAGCCATGTGCTGAAGGGATAGTGAATGGATTGGGTTTTTATCGCAGAGGCAGAAATTGCCCGCCGCAAAGGAATAATCGCAGCGCCGCCCTTGCCGCCACCCCCGCCGGGCCCTACATCCAGACTATGTTTATAGAGACAGAAACCACACCCAATCCCGCCAGCCTGAAATTCCTGCCCGGGCGGCAGGTCATGATGGACGGCACGCGCGAATTTTCTTCGCCCGAAGCGGCAGAGGCGTCCCCGCTGGCGGAGGCGATTTTCGACACTGGCGAGGTCGTGAATGTCTTCTTCGGCAGCGATTTCGTGTCCGTGACCGCCGCCCCGGGGGCCGATTGGTCGGCACTGAAACCGCAAGTGGTTGCCATCCTGCTCGATCATTTCGTCAGCGAAGCGCCGCTGTTCGCCGGCGGCAGTGCAGGTGCGATTTCGATCCCCGCCGAAAACGAAATGGTGGTGGAGGATGATCCGGCAAACGCCGACATCGTTGCCCAGATCGGCGAATTGCTGGAAACCCGCATTCGCCCGGCCGTGGCCGGTGATGGCGGCGATATCGCCTATCGCGGCTTCAAGGACGGGATCGTTTACCTGACCCTGCAAGGGGCCTGTTCCGGCTGCCCATCTTCGACAGCAACGTTGAAACACGGGATCGAAGGGCTGCTCAAACATTATATCCCCGAAGTGACCGAAGTTCGGGCCGCCTGAGGGGACAATTCACGTGACCACCCAATATCACGACCACCACTTGCCAAACGATGCGCTGGACCAGATTTTTCGCGAAGCCCGCAGCTATAATGGCTGGCTGGACAAACCCGTCAGCGATGAACAGCTCCATGCGATCTGGGATCTGATGAAGATGGGGCCGACATCGGCCAACATGCTTCCCGCCCGCATCGTGTGGGTCAAATCGGAAGAGGCCAAGGCGAAGCTGGTTGCTACCGCGTCAGCCGGTAATCAGGAAAAAATCAGGACTGCTCCGGTAACCGCAGTGATCGGCATGGACATCGATTTCCACGAAGAACTGCCATGGCTGTTCCCCCATACCGATGCGAAAAGCTGGTTCGAAGGCGACGTGGAAGGCCGCAAGGAAGGCGCCTTTCGCAATTCGTCCCTCCAGGGTGCCTATCTGATGATTGCCGCCCGCGCATTGGGCCTCGATTGCGGGCCGATGTCCGGTTTCGATGCCGATGCGGTGGGTGCGGCATTCTTCAGCGATGACGACAAGGTGAAGGTCAATTTCATCTGTTCGATTGGCTATGGCGACCCGGAAAGCATCTTCGGCCGCAGCCCGCGCCCTGAATTCGGTAAATTCAACACCATCGTGTAATCAGCGCGGTGTCATGAATTCATACGGACGGGGCCCGCCAATCTCATGCGAATGCTGGCAATAGAATGCGCGACAGAGGCCTGCTCGGTCGCGCTGTTCGAAAATGGCGAAGTGATCGCGCATGATCACCGGGTGGTCGGGCGCGGCCATGCCGAACGGCTGGTCCCGATGATTGCCGCGCTGCCCGGCTCCGGCAAGGCAGGGCAAATTGCCGTATCGCAAGGGCCGGGAAGTTTCACCGGCGTGCGGATTGGCCTGGCCACCGCGCGCGCGCTGGGGTTTGCGTGGGGGGCACAGGTACTCGGCTACCCGACATTGGCGCTGGTGGCGGCGATGGCGCGGGCGGAACGCGGGCCGCAGCCGGTCTGCGCCGCGATGACCGGCGGACATGGGCAATGGTTCCTCCAGCATTTCGATGAAACCGGGGCTGCGTTGGCGGAAATGGCCTCGCTCGATCCGGCCGATGCCGCAGTGTCAGCCGCCGCGCCGTTGGTGGCGGGAACCCAGGCGGAAGCGCTGGTTACTGCACGCGGCCGCGGTGAAGCATTGCTGCTGCATCCCGACGCGCGGTTTGTGGCCGCCCTGCCCCGCAATGTGCTGACGCCAGACGCCGTCCCGATCTATGGCCGCGCACCGGATGCAAAATTGCCCGCATGATGCCCGAATGATGGACCATATCGATTACATGATGGCAATCATGGCCGAGGCATTCGATCCCCAATGGGGGGAGGCCTGGACGCGCAGGCAGCTATCCGGTTCGTTATCCCTGCCAACCATATTCTACCGCCTGATCGGCGCCGATGGTGTATCCCCGGATTTCGCCACAAACGCGGCGGCACCCGAAGGTTTCACGCCTGCGGGATTCACCCTGACCCGCCATATTTCCGGCGAGGAGGAATTGCTGCTGATTGCAGTGCATCCGGCGCATCGCGGCAAGGGACTTGGCCGCAAGCTGATGGAGCTTTTCGAACAAGACGCCCGATCGCGCGGCGCGGCGCAAATGTTTCTGGAAATGCGGAGTAACAACCCCGCGGAACGCCTGTACCGTTCTTGCGGCTATTTACCGATTGGCAAGCGCAAGGACTACTACCGCCTCAAAAATGGCGATCGGCTTGATGCTGTTACCTTTAGCCTTGCGTTAACCTGATATTTTTCTCGACTTATGATAATAAATTGTGCGAAAGCGTACAAAAATATTAGAAACCTCTGTGTCTGCAAGTTGTCAAATCGCTTGTTTGGCATTATTACAAATGCTTCAAAACGAAAAATCGTTTGAAGAATAACCATATAACAAAACTGGTCGCGAAAAGAGGATAGAATGAATAATATCGAAAATGATATGACCGAAACGCTGATAACCTTGGCTTCGGACATTGTGGCGGCGCATGTCAGCAACAACAGCCTGCCAGCCGACGAAGTGCCTGCGCTCATCACCAATGTGTATTCTGCGCTTGCTGCTCTTGGTAAGCAAACCGAGACTGTGGAAGAGCGCCCCGAACCGGCCGTATCCGTGCGATCGTCGGTCAAACGTGACCACATCATCTGCCTGGATTGCGGCAAGAAGATGAAGATGCTCAAACGGCATCTGATGACCGAACATGGCATGACGCCTGACGATTACCGCGCCCGGTGGGACCTTGGCAGCGATTATCCGATGGTTGCGCCTGCCTATGCCGAAACCCGGCGCGACCTGGCCAAGAAGATCGGCCTCGGCCGCAAGCCCGGCCAGAAGCGCGGTCGCCGCAAAGCCAGCACCTGATCGTTTGCGGCGCTGCAAAACGTCGGCCGAAATACACGATTCGCGCAGCCAATCGCTGCGCCGCTTGAGAAAAACGCCCCACCCCTATATGGGTCTGGGGCGTTTCTCTTGGATTAGGATTTCGGCTTGCAGCAAATGATCGATCTTGAACAATTATGCGCAGAACGCGGGTTGCGAATTACTGACCAGCGGCGTGTAATCGCGCGCGTATTGTCCGAAAGCGAAGATCATCCCGATGTCGAGGCGTTGCACCAGCGCGCTTCCGCCATTGATCCCAAGATCTCCATTGCCACCGTTTACCGCACCGTGCGCCTGTTCGAAGAAGCCGGCATACTCGACCGGCATGATTTCGGCGATGGCCGCGCGCGCTACGAAGCGGCGCCGGAGGCGCATCACGACCATCTGATCGACGTGGAAAGCGGCAAGGTGGTGGAATTCGTCGATCCGGAACTGGAAGCACTCCAGCGCCAGATTGCCGAGAAACTGGGTTACCGTCTGGTGGATCACCGGATGGAATTATACGGCGTCCGGCTGGACCGGTCGGAAGGGCGCGACAAGGGGCGTGAAGGGGGATGAACGCAGCGCGGCGGGCAGCGGCGGAACGCGGCGAGCCCAGCACCCTGACCGCAATGGAATGGACCCGTTTTGCGCTACGGGTATTCGGCCTGATTTCCCTGCTGATCATTTTTGTGCCGCTGCATTACCTTTACCGAATTTTCAAATATGGATCGCCCTTTCCGATGCTGTTCCTGCGCTTTGCCGGGCGGGTATCAGGTGCGCGGGTCCGCAAGATCGGCACCCCGCTGCGCCGCGATGTGTTTTTCATCGCCAATCACGTGTCCTGGATCGATATTCTTACGCTCGCCGGGGCCAGTGGGACCGCCTTTGTCGCGAAGGCGGAACTGGCGGAAACGCCGATCGTCGGCTGGCTCAGCCGCCTTAACCGCACGGTCTTCGTGAAGCGTGAAAACCGGCTGGACGTGGCGCAGCAGATCAACTTGCTGCGCGAGGCGCTGGCGGATAATTGGTCGGTCACGGTCTTTCCCGAAGGCACCACCACCGATGGCCAATCGCTGCTGCCGTTCAAGACATCCATGCTCAGCGTGCTGGAACCCCCGCCGCCTGGCGTGATGGTCCAGCCGGTGTTGATCGATTACGGCGCAGTGGGCGAAGAAATCGGCTGGATCGGCAGTGAAAGCGGCCTCAACAACGCCAAACGGATATTGTCGCGCAAGGGCAGTTTCGAACTGCGCATGCATTTCCTCGCACCCTTCAGTCCCGAGGATTTTCGCGGCCGCAAGGCGATCGGCGCCCGCGCCCGCGCCGCTATCGAGGCCGCACTGCTGACCGCGCTGGGCAAGCCGCTGCGGGTGTTCAAGCATGATGTGGTTCCGGTGCGTTACCATGCGCCAAAAGAAAACGTGCCGGTCGAATAGGCTCCTGCAAACAACTCGGGGCTGCCCGGCATTTGCTTACCCACCGCAGGGCGCTATAGGGCGCAGCCATGCGCAAGACGGCTTCCCCCAAAACCTACCGTGTCGAAAGTTTCGGCTGCCAGATGAACGTCTATGATGGCGAACGGATGGCCGAGATGTTCGACCATCAGGGAATCACGCCTGCAGCAGAGGGCGAGGATGCCGATCTGGTCGTGCTCAACACCTGCCACATCCGTGAAAAGGCGTCAGAGAAAGTCTATTCGCGGATCGGCCGCCTGACCAAAGGCAGACAAAACCCGCCCCTGATCGCTGTCGCAGGCTGTGTCGCGCAGGCAGAGGGCGATGAAATCATGGCCCGGTCCGATGCGGTCAGCATGGTGGTGGGTCCGCAGGCCTATCACCGGCTTCCCGCAATGCTGGAACGGGCCGTGGACGGCCACCGTACCACCGATACCGACATGCCCGCAGACGCAAAATTCGCTGCCCTGCCCAGCCGCCGCAAGTCCGGACCCAGCGCGTTCCTGACCATCCAGGAAGGGTGCGACAAATTCTGCACCTATTGCGTCGTGCCCTACACCCGCGGCGCGGAAATATCGCGGCCCTACAGCGCCCTGGTGGATGAGGCGAAGAAACTGGTCGAAATTGGCGCGAAGGAAATTACCCTGCTGGGCCAGAATGTCAGCGCTTGGACGGGCGAGGATGCGAAGGGCCGTGCCATCGGCATGGCCGGATTGATCCGCGCGCTGGCAGAGATACAAGAACTCGTCCGCATCCGCTATATGACCAGCCATCCCGCCGATATGGATGATGCCCTGATCGAGGCGCATGGCGACATCGCCAAGCTGATGCCATTCCTCCATTTGCCGGTTCAGGCCGGAAACGACCGCGTTCTGAAGGCCATGAACCGCAGCCACACGGCGGAAAGCTATCTGAAACTGCTGGAACGCTTCCGCACCGCGCGGCCCGATCTGGCGCTGTCCGGTGATTTCATCGTCGGTTTCCCGGGCGAAACCGACGCCGAATTCGAAGACACGCTGAAGATCGTTGACGCAGTTGGTTATGCTCAGGCCTATAGCTTCAAATATTCGCCCCGCCCCGGCACGCCGGCAGCGGCGATGGAGGATCAGGTCGCGCCCGAAGTGATGGATGAACGGCTGCAGCGCCTGCAGGCCCGCCTGGGGCGGGACCAGCTGGCGTTCAATGCCGCCAGCGTGGGCAAGATTTGCGAAGTTCTGGTGGAGCGCCAGGGGAAATATCCGGGACAATTGCTGGGCAAGTCCCCCTGGCTGCAATCGGTTCACTTCACCGGTCCAAAGGCAGGGGGCGCAGCGATTGGCGATCTGGCAACTGTCGAATTGGTGGAGCCCATGGGCAGTTCGCTGGGTGGACGATTGGTATGATCAGGGGCCTGTGACCTACGCCGCGGGTGGTTTTTCGATTACAGCCGCGTGACTTTCCACCAGCATTTGCATGTCTCCAGCTTGTCTCTGGCCCGGGCGCGCCTACATTCCGAATCATAGATGAAAGGCCTACCTCCACTGAAAGGAATGCATGGCTCGTAAACCCGCCAAGGCCAATCCGGCCATCTCGCCATCCCCCATCCCGCAGCGTGAAATCCGGCGGGGCAAAGTGGATGTGACTTTCGATGACCAATCGCTGCTGGTGCCATTGTTCGGCCAGTTCGATGCCAATCTGGTGCAGGTGGAAAACCGCCTCGGGGTATTTATCTCGGCACGCGGCAATGCAGTCCAGATCGAAGGTCCGGAAGATTCCGTCGCCCGCGCACGCGATATTCTCAACAAGATGTATGACCGGCTGGCGATGGGCCAGGATCTCGGCTCCGGCGAGATCGAGGCGCTGATTGCCATGTCCAACGAACCCACGCTGGAGGGTATCCTGCGCGGCAGCCCGGACGCCCCGCCAGTGATGATCCGTACGCGCAAGAAAACCATTGTGCCGCGTTCGGCCACCCAGATTGAATATATGCGGCACCTGGCGCGCGAAGATATGATTTTCGCGCTCGGCCCGGCGGGCACCGGCAAGACCTATGTCGCGGTGGCGCAGGCGGTCAGCCAGTTGATCACCGGCAGTGTCCAGCGGCTGATCCTCAGCCGCCCGGCGGTGGAAGCGGGCGAGAAACTCGGCTTCCTGCCCGGCGACATGAAGGACAAGGTCGATCCCTATCTGCGCCCGCTGTATGACGCGCTGTATGATTGCATGCCGCCCGAACAGGTGGAACGGCGGCTGGCCAGCGGCGAGATTGAAATCGCGCCGATTGCCTTCATGCGCGGGCGGACGCTGGCCGATGCCTTCGTGATTCTGGACGAAGCGCAGAATACCACGCGCGAGCAGATGAAAATGTTCCTCACCCGGTTTGGCCAGAACAGCCGGATGGTGGTGTGCGGCGATCCCAAACAGGTCGATATTCCCGGCGGCGACCGGATGAGCGGCCTGATTGACGCGGTCGAGAAGCTGGAAGGCATCGAAGGCATTGCCGTAACCCGCTTCACCCGCGCCGATGTGGTCCGCCACCCGATCGTGGGCCGGATCGTGGAGGCGTATGAAGGGCCCGATGCCTGAGATGCTGTCTTGAACCTCGACATCGACATAGACGGTTGGCCGCCCTCGTCCGACTGGCCCGATCTGGCCGAACGCGCCGTGGAAGCCGCACAGCAGGTCGCGCCGGAACTGGCCAACCAGCGGCTGACCGCCAGCCTGCTGTTCACCGTGGACGAGGAGGTTCACACCCTCAACCGCGAATGGCGCAGCAAGGACATGGCCACCAATGTGCTGTCCTTCCCCATGCTCACGCGGGAGGAATTGATCGGCCTGAAACCCGATGGCGGGCCGGAAATGCTCGGTGATCTGGCGCTGGCCTATGAAACCTGCGCGCGGGAGGCCGCTGAAAAACATATTCCCCTTGCCGACCATGCTGCCCATCTGATCGTGCACGGGCTGCTCCATCTGGCGGGTCATGACCATGTCCATTCCGACGCAGAGGCCGACGCGATGGAAAGATTGGAAATTAATGCACTTGCGATTATGGGCCTGAAGAACCCATATTAGAATCGCCCCGTTCGGGCATAATCAATTTCAGGAGTACCCACGAAGGGCCATGCCCGACTTAGATCCCCCCGCCGGAGACGCGGAGAGTAGAGGCGGGCTTTGGCTCGCAATTCGCAAATTGTTAGGTGCCGATGACGGCGACCGTTCCCTTCGCGCACAGTTGGAGGAAGCGATCGACGAGCATGAGGACGAGAACCCGTCTGACGGCGATGAGCCGCGCAATGGCGATCTGTCGGGCGTCGAGCGGCAGATGCTGCGCAATCTGCTCCATTTCAGCGAACATGATGCAGATGACGTGGCAATCCCGCGCGGCGAGATTATCGCGGTTCCGGCCGACGCGACGTGGGAATTGCTGATCGAAGCCTTTGCCGAACACGGCCATTCCCGCTTCCCGGTGTACCGCGATACCTTGGACAGGGTGATCGGGATGATCCACATCAAGGACGTATTTCCGTACCTCGCCCGCAACATGGACCCGCCAGCCGACTGGACCACGCTGATGCGCCAGCCATTATATGTGCCGCAATCGCGCAACGCTCTCGACGTGCTGGCCGATATGCGCAGCCGCCGGATACACCTGGCCGTGGTGGTCGATGAATTTTCCGGCACCGACGGGATCATCACGATCGAGGATCTGGTCGAGGAAATCGTCGGCGACATCGAAGACGAACATGACGACATTCCCGAAGACCTGATCATGGCGATTGGCGAGGGGATGTGGGATTGCGACGCTCGTGCCGAATTGGACGATGTTGCCGAAATCATCGATCCGCGCCTCGCAGAAGTAGAAGAATCGGTCGATACGCTGGGCGGCCTCGCCTTCGTGCTGGCGGAACAGGTGCCGCAAGTGGGCGCGATCGTGACCCATCCCAGCGGATGGCGGATGGAAATCACCGCTGCCGATGAAACCCATGTCAAACGCCTGCGATTGCATCCGCCTGGCGATGAATACGGAAACGATATCTGAGGGCGAACAAGTTTTTTCCGCAGGTGCGAAGAATCTCTCGACAAATGGTTCGGCACGCCACATCTTCTGTCAATGCCGGCCCGCCGATTACCTCCTCTCCGTGCGTTGGAAGCCTTTGTGCGAACCGTCAGGCTCGGATCGTCCCGCGCCGCCGCGGATGAACTCGGCCTCAGTCCGTCCGCCCTGTCCCGGCGGATCGGCAATCTGGAAGAATTCGTGGGCAAGAAGCTGTTCACCCGCGCGCGGCAATCCATGCAGCTGACGATCGAGGGTGATGCCTTTTACGCAGCCGTGGCGCCGCAATTGGAAGCGCTCGCCCGGGCGGTGGAAAGCCAGTCGGAAAATCTCTCTCTATCACGACTGCATCTGGGTGTGTTGCCGCTGTTCGGCAGTCAGCGCCTATTTCCCCGGTTGCAGGAATTGCGCAGTCTTCATCCCCTGCTGCATATCGACATCGACACCGGACCGCATCTGGAAGACCGCGTGGGTGACACGCTGGATGCAGCGATCATCCTGTCACGCCGTCCCGGCAGCTCGCTCCATGCCGTCCGGCTCGATCACAATATGGTCCATGCGATCTGTAGCCAGACACTGGCCAGGGAACTCGGCCCGGAACCCGGGATCGATCAATTGTCGAAACAGACTTTCCTGCTGCACAATGAATTGCCCGACAGTTTCGAGGCATGGAAACGCGCACTCAAGCTTGACGATCTGGAACCTGCCGCGATCGACCATTACGATTCGGGCCAGTTGATCTTGGAGGCTGCGGCGCAGGGCCTGGGCATCGCGATCATGCATGACGATCACATGCGCCGCGCATCGGACAACCGCCTGCGCAAGATTTTCGATGTAGAGATCGAAAGCCCGTACAGCTATTGGTTCGTTTGTGAGCCGAAATCGCTGGAGGACCGCCCCGTTCGCCAGTTCCACGACTGGCTGGTGCAGGCCGGGCTGTAGGCCCACTCCGCCTGATCCAGCTTGTTCGCGGCGGCCTTAGGGCGATTTACGTTCTTTGAATCTGGGTTTGTGCAAGCAAGTTACGGCGGCGGCGTCGCGCGCTGCCTGCGGGCCGGGATGTTTGTCCATCCGCCCGCCGCATTCGACCCATGGCTTGGGGATGGCGTTGGCTTCCACCGATTGGTGGGCATCTTCGCTGTCATAGGCAGCAATCCAGGTCAGGCATTGGGCCAGCCGGTACACCGAATGGTCGCTCCACGGTGCGCCGCGCGGGCGGCAATTGACCACCAGAACATCCTGCGGCGCATTCCGGAAAAGATCGCGGACTGTGCCCAGCCCTTCGCCGCGTTCTGTCACCGCGATCCGTTCGCTGCGCGCCGGAATTTCGGGAATGTCGAATTTGGGTGACTGGTTGAAGGCGAAGGAATCCACCCCGTCGGTCATCATCGATATCTGCGCGGCAATTGCCCCGCCCAATGAATGGCCGGCCACCCGGACGGGAATATCGGCAAGCCCTTCTGCGTCCAGTTCCGCACGGATCTGCTGATAGGCTTCTATGCCAAGCCGGTTCTGCTTGCTGCCGATATTGCCGGCGAACCAATCGTCGAAACTGAATTCCGTGCCGCGAAACGCAATGATCCGCTCGACCAGCTTGCCGCCTGCGCGCCGGTCATAAACCGCATAGGCGAAACCGGATGCATCATTGCCGACCTTGCTGATCAGGGTGATCCCCGCAGGCAGCCGGGCGAATGTCTCGTCCTCGTCAAAATAGGTGTTGTTGGCGAGCTGCGCATATTCCCAGCTGCGCACTGCGAAATCGCGCGTATAGCCGCACCAGCCGCCCGGTTCGCGAACACAGGGGCTGCGGGCCTGGGTCAAATCGGTGGCGCAGGCGGACAGCATCGCAGCCGCCGCCAACGCCGCCAATATTCTGAAATTTCGGTACATGCCGCCCGCTTAGGGCAAAACGCCACGCCCCGTCTATCGTTACTGGTTCATTTCAGCCAGAATTGCCGCGGCGGTCGTCGGGCCGCCAACCACGGTATCTTCGTGATCCATTACCAGATTGCGGAATGTACCGGGGTTTGGCTTTATGCCCAGCTTCTTGGCGGCGGCTTCCATCCGGTCGTCCTCATCGGCCACAAGGGGCGCTTCCACTACCAGAAAATCCCAGTTCGCGCCGTTGTGATGGCGATATATCTGCCGCGGAGCGAGGCTTGCCTCGGTGCGAATGCGATCGGTTTCAACCAGAAAGTCCACCAGTTCCCGATATTTGCCTGGTGCGGCATGCATCACGGTAACGACCCGTTCGGTCGAATCCTGGGCAGTTGCGATTTGCGGTGTCAGCAACATGCTGCCCACGGCCAGTGCCAATGCGAATTTTTTCATGGTAGTGCCCTCTTTGTAATCGGCAGACGCGAAACCCCCTGCCAAGGTGGTGCAGCCGCTCAAAAGCTGCAGGCGCGACCCTTGGATTGGAGGGTATACTTTTCATGCCCTCCCTCAATCACCCGGCGAGGAATTGACGGTTTTTTGACGGTTCGCACTTATCTGCACAGGGCACAAAAAAGGGCGCCCGAAGCGCCCTTTCCCGATGATCTGTGTTCGCTCAGCTGACCGCCGCCTTGACGATCTTGCCCGGGCTGCGCGGTGGTTCGCCCTTGGGCAGTGCATCGACATGTTCCATGCCGCTCGTCACTTCGCCCCATGCGGTGTACTGATTATCCAGGAAGCGCGCATCGTCGAAACAGATGAAAAACTGGCTGTTGGCGCTGTCGGGCGCGGAGGAACGGGCCATCGAACATACGCCGCGCACATGCGGCACAGCATTGAATTCCGCCTTCAGATCGGGCTTCGGGCTGCCGCCCATGCCAGTGCCGGTCGGATCGCCGCCCTGCGCCATGAAACCGGGGATCACGCGGTGGAACACCACCCCGTCGTAAAAGCCTTCTTTTGCCAGCTCGACAATCCGCGCAACATGGCCGGGGGCCACATCGGGGCGCAATTTGATGACAACATCGCCTTCGCCATTTTCAGTTTCGAGCGTGAGAGTAAGTGTCTGATCAGCCATTTGGGCATTCTCCGGATAAGTGCATCGATTAATACCGGGCCGATATAGGCGATGAAGCGCAGAAGTCACGCGCGGCTTGCGATTACGCTGACGCTTGCAATTGAATCCTCCGTCCTTAGAGCGAGGCAATGGCAAAGGACGAGCGCCCCGATCTGGAACAGGACAGCCTGCTGGTGGTGGATGCACCCACGCCCGACGAAGGCGCGCGCCCGGATGACCGCGTCGATGACGAGCGCCATGACGAAGAAAACCGGCTGAAGCCTGGATATGTCCGCAGCGTCCGTGATGCGCTGGCGGAAGAAGATTACAGCACGGTCTACGACCTGGTCGAACCACTCCACCCCGCCGACATCGCCGACCTTATCGAGCTGTTCGATCCGGACGAACGGCGGGATTTTGCCAGCGCCGTAACTGATCTGATGTCCAGCGACGTGATCGCGGAACTGAACGATTACGTCCGCGAAGACATGATGGATTCGCTGTCCGCCGGCGCAGTCGCCTCCATCGCGGGCCAGCTGGAAACGGACGACGCGGTCCAGCTGATCGAAGATCTCGACTTTGCCGATCAGCAGGCGGTGCTGGCCGAACTGGGCGACGAAGACCGGGTCGCGATCGAAAGCGCGCTGGCCTATCCCGAAGAAACCGCCGGCCGGTTGATGAGCCGGGATTTCGTGGCGGTGCCGGAACATATGACAGTCGGCAATCTGATCGATTACCTGCGCGAGGATGTCGATCTGGCGACCGACTTTTTCGAAGTGTTCGTGGTCGATTACGCCCATCACCCGGTCGGCACCTGCCAATTGAGCTGGATTTTGCGCACCCCGCGCCAGATCGCGCTGACCGATGTGATGAAACGCGACCAGACGCTGATCCCGGTGACGATGGATCAGGAAGAAGTCGCGCTGATGTTCCAGAAATACGCGCTCATTTCCGCCGCCGTGGTGGATGACAGCGGGCGGCTGGTCGGCCAGATGACGGTGGACGATGTGGTCCACATCATTTCCGAAGAAGCCAGCGAGGATGCGCTGCTGATGTCCGGCGCGGGCGAAGGCGACATCAACGAACCGATCCGCGATGCCTATGGCGCGCGCGTCCGCTGGCTGGTGGCGAATCTGGGCACGGCGCTGATCGCCAGCCTGATCATTGCATCCTTCGGTGCCGCTATCGAACAGCTGGTTGCGCTGGCCGTGCTGATGCCGATCGTCGCCAGCATAGGCGGCAACGCGGGCACCCAGACCATGGCGGTGTCCGTCCGCGCGATCGCGATGAACCAGCTGACCCGCGCGAATACGGGCCGGATGTTGTGGCGCGAAATGCGCGTCGCGATGCTCAACGGGGCGACCGTTGCCATTCTGGTCGGGCTTGCCACCGCCGTCATATTCTCGCCATTGCTTGGCGCAGTGATCGCGATTGCGGTGATGGTCAATATCGTCACTGCCGGTCTGGCCGGGGTGCTGATACCGGTGATGTTCGAACGGCTGAAACAGGACCCGGCAGTCGCCAGTTCGGTGTTCGTGACGATGATTACTGATTCGATGGGCTTCTTCGCATTTCTGGGGCTGGCGGTCGCCGCTGGCCTGGCGGGGTAGGCCATGCCGCTGCACATGACCAAGATCGCGTTCCGCAGCGAAAGCGTGGACACATTGCGCGCCTGGCTGGAGGCGCAGGCCCCGGTTGCTCGGCTGACCACCAAAAACCGTCCGCTCAAGTGGGAACAAATGATCGGCGGATCGCTCTACTGGATTCACCAGCACGCGATTGTCGGCCGCAGCCCGATCCTCGGCTTCGAGAAAACGCCCGAGGGCCGCTGGTGGATCGAGCTGTCACCGCAGCTTATCGGCGTTCACCCCAAACCCAAACGCGCCCATCAGGGCTGGCGCTATCTCAAGGGCGATCCCCCGCCCGACCTGGCCGAAGGCGAGGATATCGGCGATGTCCTGCCGGGCAAGCTGATGGGCAAATTGGCGCGGCTGGGGCTGGTATAGGCGCGCAAGCCTGGCGTCTGCTTCGACTGAGTGCCAATATCGCGCAGACTGCAACGGTTCGTCGCACGCCGCGCCCGAATTACCCGCTCACAGGGCGTGGTGCGGGGCGTGTTCATGTCGCAGAAAGGATCGCCGCAACACTGGGCGGTCGATGTTGTTCGGATGCGCCGCAAATGGTGCACTTCGTGCACGACGATATGATGGGGGCTTTGCCCAGGGAACACACTATTTCGCGGTGTGTTCCGACATGACGCCGCAAACAGGTGGTGCCGGCTGATGTAGTTTCAAGGAGTAACGTAATGAATGTCATTTCCAAACGGCCCAGGGCTCTGGTCCTGCTTGCGATGCTAGCGGTGGCAGCACCGGCGAGCCTGTCTGCACAACAGCAGGAAATTCCCGAAGGCGAAATCATGACGACCGTATATGGCTCGCCCCCCGCTGATCTTTCCGGGATGACCGAAGGGCCCGAAATCGAAGGCTTCGTCTCCGCGCGCAGCGGCGAAAAGGTGCAAGTCACCAACGCCGACGGTACCAGCACAGTGGTTCACATCAGTGACGGCACCGAAATCAGGGCCAGCAAGGGCCTTTTCGGTATCAACCGTAGCAAGCTTGCAGCGGACTCGCTGCTCAATGGCCTGCCGGTTGCCGTCAAGACGGTGCAATGGGGCAATGGCCTGATTGCCAGCCGGATCGATCTCAAGGACAAAGACCTCAAGACCGCGGCAATGATCCGTACCGGCACTGCCCAGGGTTTTGCCGAACAGACTGCAGCAACCGAGGCGCTGCGTGGCCGCATGGCTGACATCGACAAATATAATCTCAAGAATACAACGAATGTCTATTTCGACACGGGCAAGGCGGTGCTGTCTGACCGGGCCAAGAATGATCTCTGCGGCACGGCAACAGAGGCCGATGCAATGGATAATGCGCTGATGCTCGTCGTGGGATACACCGATTCGACCGGAAGCGAGGAATTCAACCAGGAGCTCAGTGAAAAGCGGGCCAGCCGCGTGGTCAATTATCTCCAGCAGGCCTGCGGCTGGAAACCCTATCGTATGCTTACCCCGACCGGGATGGCCGAATCAGATCCCTTGGCAGACAATGAAACCGCCTATGGCAAGGCACAGAACCGCCGCGTTGCGGTGAATATCCTGGTCAGCAAGAGTGTTGACGGTCTGTAAGACTCAATAGGGGGCATCGCGGCGCCAATCGCCGCGATGCCCCCAATCTATTGCTAAACCGCAGCCTTAGGCTGGGACGCGTTCGATCGTCGAAACTTCTCCGCTGTTGGGATCGGTAGAGGTCCAGACGCCTTTTTCGTCAATCGATTCAGCATAGCAAGTCTGTACCGCACCTTCTTCAGCCGGTGTGGAGCAGAATGAATCTGGGGATGTTTGTTCCCATGTGCCGGTTTTCGGCTCTTCGCCTTCCGAGGTGCTTGAATATGTCCCGTCAGCCCGGACATCTTCCATGTTCACTTTGCCGTCGGCTCCCGTCACCTTGAACATGCCGAAGGACGGGCCGCCATCGGCAGCGGTGACTTCTGCTACCGTTTCGACTGCCTCTGTCGTTGTCGCGGCTTCGTCTGTTGTTTCTGCAGGTGAGCAGGCGGCCAAGGCTGCCAATGTAGATACGAACAAGATTTTTTTCATGAGTTTCCCTATCGTTACTTGCCGATGCGGCCGAAACCTTCATCGCGATTCGCGAGCCCGGGTGGAAGCTAGACCTAAATGGTGCGATTGCAAATCAGACATCGGGGCCGCCCGCTTTTGCTGTCCCGGCCAGCGACCGGAATCCGGCGGAACCGGATGTTTAGCGGCAGCCAGTCAAAGGGTCTCTTAAGCCGCAACCTTTTCCGCCACGCGCCTTAGCGCATTCGCGTAGACTTCCGGTTCCTGCGCGCCGGGGATCAGGAATTTTCCTTCCACCAGCATGGCGGGCACGCCGGTGATGTTCATGTCGAAGGCGGCCTGTTCCTCCGCCCGTACATGGGCGGCCAGTTCACTGCTGGTCAGCGCGGCGGCGGCACGTGCGGGGTCAAGGCCGACGCTGGCGGCAATTTGGGTCAGCACACCGTGGTCGCCCAGATTGCGGCGCTGGCCGAAATGCGCGTCGAACAGCGCCAGTTTCAACCTGCTTTGAACGTCGGGTCCGGCGCTTTCCAGTGCCCAGACCAGCAATTTATGCGCGTCGAACGTGTTCCACATCATCGCGGGCGGCGCTTCACCATTGTCATCCCCGGCGCCGGTATAATCCAGCGACACCCCGGCATCGATGGCCGCTGTGCGCATCTGGTCTTGCACCCCGCGCGCCTGATCCAATGTGCGGCCATATTTGCGCGCGATGTGGGCGCTGCGTTCCTCGCCCTCTGGCGGCATATCGGGATTGAGTTCGAACGCGTGCCAGCGGATATCCGCCTCTATCTCGCCTTCCAGCAGCGCCAGCCCCTTTTGCAATTTGCCGTATCCCACCAGGCACCACGGGCACATCACATCGGACCAGATATCGATTGTCAGTTTGCGCGCCATGCCGGTTCCTTAATCCTTCGCCAGCCACCATTCGAGCAGATGGTGGGCAATTGCTGCGGGCGGCGGCGGGGCGAAGGGGATCAGTTCATCCTGCATCGCGCCATCGGGCCCGGCCATCATCGCAATGCGCACCTCGTCCCGGGTGAACCAGCGGGCATCATCCAATTCGGTTTTGTCGATGGTCAGCCTATCATTTTCTGCGGTACAATAACACCCGATCATCAGCTGGCTGGGGAATGGCCATGGCTGGGTGGCGATATAGCGGACATCGCGCACGCGAACGCCGGCTTCCTCGAATACTTCGCGGGCAACGGCCTCCTCGATAGTCTCGCCCGGTTCCACAAAACCCGCAAGTGCCGAAAATGCCTTGGGCGGAAAGCGGGGCTGGCGGCCCAGCAGCAATCTGCCGGAATGTTCGACCAGCATGATCGTGACCGGATCGGTGCGGGGGAAATGCTGCGCTTCGCAGCCGCCTTCTTCCCTTGGCAGGCAATCGCGCTGCCAGCCGCCTTTGCTGAGCCTGGTTCCCCCGCCGCAGCGCGCGCAGAAGCGGTGCCTTGCATGCCAGTCCACCAGCGCCCGCGCGACGCCGTAAGTGGCCAGATCCCCGGGGCTCAGCAATTGCATCGCCTGCCAGATCGCCGGATTGGCATAGGCCGGGCCCGTCGCGCCCTGATCGGGCACGGCGGCAAAACAGCCCTTGCCATCGATCAGGCCGAGGAAAACCAGCTCTGCATCGGGCGCAGCATCGGCCAGTGTGCCCCAGCCCAGTTCCCCCATCTCGCCAATGGTCGGCATCAATCCGTCGAGCTTCAGCAACCGGGCGCGCCAGTCCATCAGCCCGGAAAGGGCGGCCGGATCGGCGCGGATATGGTCCGCCCGGTCGAGCAGGGATCCGGCGAAGGCTACTATTGGTGGCGCCATCAGCCCTGCATGACCGCCAGATCGGCCATCACCGCTGCCGGGAATGCGCCATGCACTGGAAATGCCTCTGATGGCATATATTGGGTATACAGCGATGCGCGCAGGCCGAGTTTAAGATTGACCAGTGCCACCGTGCCGGCCGCTCCGCCCCAGCCAAAAGTGCCCGCCTGTGCGCCGAGCCCCACCCGTCCACCTGCGCCGAAACCAGCACTATCGGCGAAGGTGCCGGTGGTGTCGACTGTTTCGGGCAGCAGATTGGATGTGCCGACCCGGACCGCCAGCTCGCCCATCACCCGCGTCCCATCGATCGTGCCGTATCCCAGCAGCATGCGCAGGAAACGGTCGTAATCGCGCGGACTGGAAACAAGGCCAGCCCCGCCAAAGGGAAAGGCGGGTTTCTGGGTGTAAATCGACGCATTCGCCGGATCAATCGGTAGCAGCGCCCCGCCGATGACACCGTAATTGGCGGTCAGGCGGCCAATCTCGGATTCCGGAACCTGGAACCAGGTGCTGGTCATGCCGCAGGGCTTGAAGATATTGGTCGCCAGAAATTCATCGAAAGGTGTGCCGGAAACCACTTCGATTACCCGCCCCAGCAGGTCGAGCGAGACCGAATAGCTCCACTTCGTGCCCGGCTGGTAGACCAGCGGCAAAGTGGCCAGCCCGTCGGCAAAGGCTTCCAGACTATCTACCGGCTTGCCGCGCCCAAAACCCGGTATCGGCAGGCGGCTGACTTGTCCGGCGATCAGGCCCCGATCCTCATAAGCGGTCTTGATCGCGCCCTTTTGGACGACATTATAGCCAAGCCCGGCGGTATGGGTCAGCAAATGCCGGATGGTGATCGGCCGTTCTACCGGCACCGTATCGGTGATCGAACCATCGGGCACCTTCTGCACCTGCATATTGGCATAGGCAGGCAGAATATCCGCCAGCGGCTGGTCCAGACCCAGCTTGCCATCTTCGATCAGCATCATCACGGCCATGCCGGTAACCGGCTTGGTCATGGAATAGATCCGGTACAGGCTGTCGATCCCGGCAGGCGCCGCCTGTCCGACAGCGAGCGAACCCCTGGACAGGATTTCAGGAGCCTGTTGGCCCCAGCCCATTGCCGCAACCATATTGGCCAGCGTGCCGCCGCCATATTTGTTGACCATCGCGGAAACATTGGTCCAGCTAGTGGCGGTCGCGACATCTTTTGCAAAAGCGGCCCCGATCGGCAGGGTGGACAGCGCCGCACCAGCGCTCAGCCAGGCACCGCCGCGCAGCAGCGAACGGCGTGAAAAAGCAATATCCTCGAATTCCCGATAGGCCATCAGACAGTCCTTATTTGCAATCTGTTGACGGCTTGATGATCGAAGCGAAGTGAACGGTCAATTGCCGATCTTGCAATCCGGTACTGTTTTATCTATGTAATACACATGCTCAATATCATTTCGATCCTGCTTGGGATCATCGCCCTGGTTCTGGCCATCCCGTCATCCATTCCCCTGCTTGGCTGGGGTAACTGGATTGTCCTGCCGATTGCCGTGCTCGGCGCGGGCATCGGCGCGCTGTCGCGTTCCAACAAGGGGCGCAATTTCTGCCTGATCGTGATCGTGATCGCAGCCATCCGGCTTTCGCTCGGCGGCGGGATTATCTGACCTTCAGGCCTGTGCCAGCCGTGCGGCTTTGGCAAACAGGCTCGGCAATCCGGCATCGCCCAGGCGTTCGAGCGGCCACCACTCGCCGCCAATCGGGGCTTCCGCCACTTCGCCGCGAAACCGTCGGACGGACAATTCCAGCGTGAAATGGGTGAAAGTATGCCGCACCATCCCGGCCGGCGCCCACTCGCCGGTCAGCGGGGGATCGCCCGACCCATCGCCTGACGCGGCCCAGCCATCATCGGGCAGGCTGCGCATTCCGCCGAGCATTCCTCTACCTTCACGCGTGACCAGCCAGACGGCGCTGCCGCGTTCGATCCAATAGGCGGTTCCCTGCCGCAGCGGCTTAGGCTTTTTGGGGGCCTTGACCGGATAGGCCACCGGGTTGCCTTCGCTGCGGGCGGCGCAATGGGCGGACAGGGGGCAGAGCAGACATTTCGGATCGCGCGGGGTGCAAATGCCCGAACCCAGATCCATCATGCCTTGCGCGAAATCGCCTGCGCGCTTTTCCGGCGTGATCGTTTCCGCATATGCGCCAATCCGCTTGCGCGATCCCGGCAGCGGCTGCGCAATCGCGAACAGGCGGGAGACAACCCGTTCCACATTGGCATCAACCACCACCGCGCGCTGGCCAAAGGCAATCGCCGCCACCGCCGCTGCGGTATAGGCGCCCAGCCCCGGCAGCTTGCGCAGTTCCGCCTCGCTGGCCGGGAAACCGCCCATCGCCGCAACCTCACCTGCGCAGCGGACCAGATTGCGCGCGCGGGAATAATAGCCAAGCCCTGCCCATGCCGCCATGACATCAGCCTCCGGCGCGGCGGCCAGCGCCTCCACATCGGGCCAGCGGGCAATGAATTTCTCGAAATAGGGTTTCACCGCAGCCACCGTGGTTTGCTGCAGCATCACTTCGGACAACCACACGCGGTACGGATCGGCTGCGGGTGATCCGGGGGCCGCGCGCCACGGTAAATCCCGCGCATATCGGTCATACCAGCCGAGCAGCGCAGCGGAAATCTCGCTGGAATGTGCTGGAGAAGTCGATGGGATGCTGGCAGTCACCCCGCGCCTATGGCATGGGTTGACCGATAATGGAATCAGACAACGAAAAACCGGGGAAAAAGCCCGCCAAAGTGGCAGCCAAGGCAGCCCCAAAAGGGACAAAAAAACACGCCCGCCCCTATGAACGGGCGCGTGGCGGCCCGGCCAGGGCGATTTCCGATCTGATGCCGCAGATCGGGCGCACTGCCTTTCGCCGGTTCGGCTTTGTCCAGTCCTCCGTCGTCACCCGCTGGCCCGAGATTGTCGGCGATATCCACGCCCGCGTCTGCGCGCCCGAGGCGATCCGGTTTCCGCCGGGCGAGAAATCAGACGGAATCCTGCAATTGGTGGTCTTGCCCGCCCATGCTCCGCTGATCCAGCATGTGATCCCCGAAATCATGGAACGGGTGAACCGTTTCTTCGGCTATGCCGCCGTCAGCCGGGTCAAGATCCGGCAAGGTGTGGTTAAGCCGCCTTCTGCTGAAAGGCGCGCGGGCCAGCCACCTTCGCTGAGGCCGATCCCGATGGAACTGGGGGATAGTCTGCGCGATATTGGCGATCCTGAATTGCGCAAGGTACTGGAATCGCTTGCCCGTTCGATGGGCGCTCCGGACAATACAAAACCTGAAGGCGGAAAGCCTGAAAACGGAAAGAAAGAAGGCAACAGCTGATGTTCAAGAAATCTGCCGCTATCGGCCTCGCGGCCTGCGCAATGATCGCGGCGAGCGGCGCCATCGCCGGATCGTCCAGCTATATCAACCAGGTGCAGGTTACCGATGGCGGCCACCGGATCGGCAATCCTGATGCCAAGGTCTCCGTACTGGAATTCGTCAGTTACACCTGCCCTGCCTGCGCGAATTTCACCCGCTTTCATCATGGCGCGCTGGAACTGGCCTATGTATCGACCGGCGATGTCACATTGGAGATACGCCATATCATTCGTGATCCGATCGATCTGACTGCTGTGATGCTGACCAATTGCGGCCCGGCGAGCAAATTTCCCCAAAACCACAAGGCGATCATGCTGGGGCAGGACAAATGGCTGCCGCGCGCCCAATCGGCTTCGGCGGCGCAGCGCAGCCGCTGGGCTACTGGCACGGGTGCGTCCCGGCGCCGCGCGATCGCGAGCGACATGGGGTTTTACGCCGTGATGGAAACCCGTGGATACCGGCGTACCGATATCGACCGCTGCCTGGCGGATGAAGCCAAGGCCACCAAACTGGCTGAGGCATCCGAGGCGAACGGAGCGAAATATTTCGTCTCCAGCACACCCAGCTTCGCCATCGATGGCGTGACATTGGCAGGCACCCATAGCTGGGACCTGCTGGAACCGCAGATAAGGGCGCGGCTGCCTTAATCAACTGGCCCTGATTATCCGGCGGTAATCTGTGGAAACACTTCGCACATTCTTCTACCGTCGCCCCAAATGATCTAGCCTCTTTCCAATACGCTTCAGGATATTGACCGACATGACCAGATTTCGCCGTATCGCATTGATGACATTTGCAGCCCCGCTTGCCCTCGGCCTCGCCGCTTGCGGCGACAGCGCAACGGCGGATGGCGAAATTGCCGAAGGCGAACCGATTGCCGCGATTGCCGCGCCAGCCGGTCAATCGTGGGCGGATACCGCCACGGTCAGTGAATATGACGGTTACATCATGGGGAACCCCGACGCGCCGATCAAGCTGGTCGAATATGCTTCGCTCACCTGCGGCGCCTGCGCAGCATTCTCGATCGAAGCTGCGGAGCCTTTGCGCGACAAATATGTGAATTCGGGCGTCGTCAGCTACGAAATTCGCAACCAGGTCCATAACGGGATCGATCTGGTGCTGGCGCGCCTCGTGCGCTGCGGCCAGCCGGAAAGCTTCCACCCTCTGGCAGAACAGGTCTGGGCCAATCTGGGTCCGGTCATGGAGCGGGCGCAGGCCAATCCGCAAGCTCTGGAAGCCGCCATGTCCCTTCCGGAAGACCAGCGTTTCGCGGCCACCGGGCAAGCAAGCGGACTGTTCGATTTCTTCGCGGCACGCGGGCTCAGCCGGGATCAGGCCACCACCTGCCTGGCTGACAATGCCTCGGTCATGGCCATCGCGGACCGGTCTGAAAAACAATCGACCGAATTCAACGTAACCGGCACGCCGACATTCTTCGTCAATGGCACGCGGGTGGACGGGACCAGTTGGGCCATACTGGAACCAATGCTCCAGCGTGCGGGCGCCCGCTAAGGCGGGTACCACCAGGGGGAATAGCAACCGGGATGCAAATCAAGCGGCTCAAGCTCAGCGGATTCAAGAGCTTTGTAGAGCCTGCTGAACTGCGCATCGAACCCGGTCTGACCGGCGTGGTTGGCCCCAATGGCTGCGGCAAATCCAATCTGCTGGAGGCGATCCGCTGGGTCATGGGCGAAAATTCGCCCAAGTCCATGCGGTCGGGCGGGATGGAAGATGTCATCTTCGCCGGCACCGCCACCCGCCCGCCGCGCGATTTTGCCGAGGTAGTGCTGCAGGGTGAAACTGCCGACGGCGAAGAACTTGACGTTACCCGCCGGATCGAACGCGGAGCAGGCAGTGCCTACCGCGTGAATGGCCGCGATGTGCGGGCGAAAGATGTCTCGCTGACCTTTGCCGATGCCGCCACCGGGGCGCATTCCCCGGCGCTGGTCAGCCAGGGCAAGATTGCCCAGGTCATTTCCGCCAAACCGGCGGAGCGCCGCCAGATGCTGGAAGAAGCCGCCGGGATTGCCGGATTGCACGTTCGCCGCCGCGATGCGGAGGGCAAGCTGCGCCAGACCGAAGCGAATTTGGCCCGGCTGGAAGATCTGATGGCCGGCCTCGATACGCAGATGGCGGCGCTCAGGCGGCAGGCCAGGCAGGCGGAACGCTACACCAAATTGTCGGACGAAATCCGCGTTGCAGAGGCGCGGCTGCTGTTCGCCCGATGGCGCGATGCCGCAGCCGCCGCCGATTCCGCGCGCAATGAAGCCAGAGCCGCCGATGCCCGCGTGGGCGAAGCGCAAAAGGCCACTGTCGAGGCGCAGAAGGCGCAGCACGCCGCCGCAGCCGCGCTTGCCGCAGCGCGCGAGGAACTGGCCGACCGCCGCGATGACAGCAGCGCGCATGGCCACCGGATGGCCGCCCTTGGCAGCCAGTTGGAAGCCGCCGAACAGCGCCTTGCCGACCTCAACCGGCAGAAAATTCGGCTGGAGGAAGACCGCGGCGAAGCGGGCCGCATGACTCGGGACGCGGCGGAGGCTTTGGCGCGGCTTGAAAAAGACCTCGCCGCCAGCGAAAAAGCGCTGGCCGACGATGAAATGCGCCGCCCCACGCTGGCGGCGAAGCTGGAGGATCAGGAACGGGCGGGCCGCGCCGCCGAACTCGCCTTTGCCAAGGCGACGGCCGATCATGCCGGGGTGGAGGCGGAATGGCGCGTGGCACAGGCCGCCGCCGCGCAGGCGCAGTCGCGGATCGACCGTCTGGAAAGCGAGGCGCGCAGGCAGGACGCCGCCCGGGCCGCACTGTCAGCCAATAGCGACCCCGATGCAGCGGTCGACGCCGCCAGGGATGCCGCCGCCAAAGCAGCCAAATCCCTTGCCGAACTTCGCGACAGCCTCGCGCAGCAGCAGGCGCGCAAACAGGCGTTGCAGGAACGCCGGGACGAAACCGCCAGCGCTGTTTCCGCCGCGCGCGCCGAACTGGCGGGGATCGAACGCGAATATGCTGCTCTCTCCCGCGACCGGGACGCGCGCGAAAAACGTGCCGCCGGAAGGTCCAGCCTGCCCGCCGCACTGGACAAGGTGCGCGCGGAAAAGGGGTATGAACGCGCCTTGGCCGTAGTGCTGGGCCGGGATGCCAAATCCCCGCTGGGGATGCCGGAAAGACAGACCGACGGCCGGTTCTGGACGGGGCGCGATGCGCCGCAACCGGTGGCAGACAGCCTGGCCGCGCATGTCCGCGATTGCCCGCCGCAATTGGCCGCCCGGCTGGCGCTAGTCCATGTCGCCGAAAGCGATGACGGCCGAACGCTGGCCCCTGGTGAATGGCTGGTCACCACCGCTGGCGCTTTGCGGCGGTGGGACGGGTTCATTGCGCGAGGTGAAGGCGCGGCAGAGGCAGCGCAGCTGGAAGCGGAAAACCGCTTCGCCGATCTGGCCACGCAATTGCCGTCCTTGCGCGAAACTGCCGCGCATGCCGAAGCGGCGCAGGTTGCGGCGCAAGAAGAACTGACCGGGCTTCAGCGCGCGTTGGTAGCGGCGGAACATGCAGTCAATCTTGCGGCAGAGGACGAGCGCCAGGCCCTGCGCGCGCTGGATCAGGCAGAGGCTGCGCGAGAGCGGATTGCCGCGCAAATGGCGCAATTGGCGGCCGCTGCCACCGACCTTGCCGATCAACGCGACGCGGCCGATGCGGAACTGACGGCTGCGCAGGAAAAATTGGCAACCTTGCCCGATCCCGGTGCCGGGCGCGCCGCGCTCGACGCCGCGCAGGCCAGGCATGAAGCCGCGCGATTGATGCTGCAATCCGCCACCGCCGAACTCGCCGCGCATGATCAGGCGCTTGCCGTCGCGCGCGAGCGTACCGCAGCCCAGCGGGCCGATATGGCCAGTTGGCAGGCGCGTTCCAGCGACGCAGCGCGGCGGCTGTCCGATTTTGCCCTGCGGCTGGAGGAAATCGAACAGGATCAGGCGGTGTTCGCCGCCAAGCCCGCCGGGCTGATCCGCGAGATCGAACAGGGCGATGCAGTTCGCGAGCGGCTTGGCAGGGAACTGGCCGAGGCTGAAGCTGCCGTCGCGCGCGAAAATGCCGCCGCCCAGCAAGCCGACCGCACATTCGCGGAAGCCAATGAAGCCCTGAGCACCGCGCGCGAAGCCCGCGCGGGATTATCCGCCCGCGCTGAGAATGAAGAATCGCGGCGGGCCGAAATGGCCCGCATTTCAGGTGAACGCTTCCAATGCCCACCCCCACTGCTGGCGGGCCGATTCGAATTCGATGCCGAAACTGTCAAGAATTCAGCCTTCGAATCGGAAGAGATGGAGCGCCTGACCGCCAGCCGTGAACGTATCGGGCCGGTCAATCTGGTGGCCGCAGAGGAATTGACCAAGCTCGAAGAAAATCACGGCGCAAGCACTGCTGAACAGGCCGAACTGGCAGAGGCGGTGAACCGGCTGCGCGGGTCGATCGGCAATCTCAATCGCGAAGGGCGCGAGAGGCTGCGCACCGCGTTCGAACAAGTCGACACACATTTCCGGCGGTTGTTCACCCGCCTGTTCGAAGGCGGACAAGCGCATCTGGCGCTGATCGACAGTGATGACCCACTCGAAGCTGGACTGGAGATTTTTGCTCAACCGCCCGGAAAGCGGCTGCAATCGCTCACTCTGCTGTCAGGCGGGGAACAGGCGTTGACGGCGATCGCGCTGATCTTTGCGCTGTTCCTGACCAACCCCGCTCCGATCTGCGTGCTGGATGAAGTGGATGCACCGCTGGATGATGCCAATATCGACCGGTTTTGCGACCTGCTCGACGCGATGAGCCTGGAAACCAAAACCCGCTACCTCATCGTCACCCACAACGCGGTGACGATGAGCCGGATGCACCGCCTGTTCGGCGTGACGATGGTGGAACAGGGCATTTCCCGCCTGGTCAGCGTGGACCTGGGCGCCGCCGAGGAATTGCTGGCGGCGGAATAGCGGGCCAATAACCAGGTATGCTTACGCTATCGCAGCGGCCAGTTTGGCGCGGATGGATTTGAGGCGGGCGACAACATCGGCTGGCACCTCGGCGGGCATATGGCTGCCTTGGCGGGGCGCAGGTTCGACATCACCCAGTTCCGGTGCCAGTTCCGCAGCAACATGGGGCGCAGCACTGGCTGGTTGGCCCGGGCTTGCCCTGGCGCCCTTGAGCGCCTGCTGCGCACCTTTCAGCGTGTAACCTTCGCGGTTGACCAGCCGGTCAATCGTTTCCAGCAAGGCGATATCTTCGGCCCGGTAATAGCGGCGGCCACTTCGCTTGAGCGGATCGAGCGAAGGGAATTGCTGTTCCCAATACCGCAGAACATGGGTCTTGATGCCGAGAGCGCTGCTTACTTCACCGATGGTGCGCAGGGCACCGTCATCTTTGCCGTCTGCAAATCTGGCATTGAATTGGGCGCTCATCCGGGCATCTCCATATTATCACCCCTTGGCAATGCGTTCCTTCAGCAACTGGCTGGCACGGAAGGTCATCACCCGGCGCGGCGTGATCGGAACCTCAACCCCGGTTTTGGGATTACGGCCGATCCGCTCTTTCTTGTCGCGCAATACAAAACTGCCGAAACCGGAAATCTTGACGTTTTCCCCTTCGGTCATTGCATCGCACATCTTGGTCAGGATTGACTCGACCAGATCCAGCGATTCCGCACGGGACAAACCCATTTTGCGATTAATTGTCTCTGCCAAATCAGCCCGGGTCAATGTACCAACCGAACGCATCATGCGCTTCATCCTTCTTCACAGGCGCGACCCGTAAATTAGATAGAATTACAGGACTATATAAATTTTCGGTGTTTAACAACCGGGTTCCCGAGAAAAGCTGCGAAAATTCCGCCTTTTTCGTTACATCCGGACCAGGCTGGCGCCCCAGGTGAAGCCGCCGCCCATTGCTTCGAACATCACCAGATCGCCCGGCTTGATCCGGCCGTCCTTGATGGCGACGTCGAATGCCAGCGGAACCGATGCTGCCGAAGTGTTGGCGTGCTGGTCAACGGTAACGATCACTTTTTGCGGCGGCAGGCCCAATTTGCGCGCGGTTGCATCCAGGATACGGGCGTTCGCCTGATGCGGCACGACCCAGTCGATATCCTCCGCCGTCAGACCGGCAGCCGCCAATGTCTCGCCCAGGACCGCCGCCAGATTGACCACCGCGTGGCGAAAAACCTCGCGGCCCTTCATGCGCAATTTGCCGACCGTCCCGGTGGTGGATGGGCCGCCATCGACATACAGCAGGTCGCAATATGCGCCATCGGCGTGCAGTTTGGTGGTGATGATGCCCGGACCATCGGCATCGCTTTCGCGCGCTTCCAGCACAATCGCGCCTGCGCCATCACCGAACAATACGCAGGTGGTGCGGTCTTCCCAGTCGAGAATGCGGCTGAATGTTTCCGCCCCGATCACCAGCGCCCGTTTCGCCATGCCGGTGCGCAGCATCGAATCGGCGGTCGCCATGGCGTAAAGGAAACCCGAACACACTGCTGCAACATCGAATGCAATTCCGCCATTGCAGCCAAGCGCCTGCTGGACCTTCGTGGCAGTGGCGGGAAAGGTCTGATCGGGCGTGGCCGTGGCCAGTATGATCAGATCGATCGAAGCGGCCTCCACGCTGGCCGCTGCAAGCGCCCGACGGGCTGCTTCGATCGCCAGCGTACCCGTCGTTTCGCCTTCGGAGGCTATGTATCGCTGGCGGATGCCGGTACGCTCGACAATCCATTCAT
>JAGXGU010000171.1 GCA_024636575.1 Altererythrobacter sp. | reverse complement strand
CTATACGCCCGCCCGGCTTGACCAGTTTGGCAGCAAGTTCAAGCAGATAGGACTGGATGTTGGCATAACGTGCGAGCTGACGGTCATCCAGCCGCCAGCGCGCTTCGGGGTTGCGGCGCCACGTGCCGGTGCCCGAACAGGGGGCATCGACCAGTACCGCGTCCACTCCGCCATCTTCTGCCATGGCCGGCCATGCGCGGATCATGTCCAGTTCCTTGTTCGGATTTATCAGCAGGCTTTCGATGATCCCGGCCCCCGCCCCTTCTGCGCGAGGGCGCAGGCGGGACAATCGCCCGCGATCGGTGTCGGTAGCGAGCAATTTGCCCTGGTTTTCCATCGCTGCTGCCAGGGCCAGCGTCTTGCCGCCCGCTCCCGCGCACAGGTCGATAATCGTCTCGCCCGGCTTCGCATTCAAGGCATGGCAGGCCCACTGGCTGCCGTGATCCTGGATTTCGACGAGTCCGCCGCGGTAGGCATCCCATTGTTCGACCTGCGTACCCGCTTCGAAACGCAGGCCTTGCGGCGCGGCGAGATGTTCGCCGGCAATCGGCAGGTCCAGCGTATCACGGTCCGCCTTTAGCGTATTCACCCGCAGGTCCAGCGGCGCGCGGCCAAGCAGCGCCTCGGCTTCCTCGCCCCAGATTTCCGACTTGCTCAGCCGCTCGGTCAGCCATTCGGGCGCAATTCCGCCTTGGGCTGCCGTTTCGCCCGGCTCGATCGGTGCGGGGCCGTGCCCTTCCCCGTCAAACAGGGGCAGTATCTCGGGGTCGCTCTGGGCCAGGCGCAGCATCGCCGCGCGGCCATTTTGCGGCACCGGCCCGCAGGCGCGGATGGCGGCATAGACCAGCTCGCGAACGGCGCGGCGATCCTTGCTGCCGGCATAGCGGCGGGCGCGGAAATAGTCTGCAATCAGCCGGTCTGCGGGCGCGCCATTGCTGCGGGCGGCGTCGATAATCGCATCCAGCAGTTCAATCGCCGCCTGAACTCTTGCGCCCGGAACCATCTAGCGCGTCGGATAATTCGGCGCTTCGCGGGTGATCGCCACGTCATGGACGTGGCTTTCCTGCAAACCGGCGTTGGTGATGCGGACGAATTTGGCGTTGGCGCGCAAATCCTCGATAGTGGCGGAACCGGTGTAGCCCATCGCCGCCTTCACCCCGCCGACCAGCTGGTGAATGATATCCTTGGCGGGCCCCTTATACGGCACCTGGCCCTCGATGCCTTCGGGCACCAGCTTCATCGAATCCTTGATGTCCTGCTGGAAATAACGGTCCGCACTGCCCCGCGCCATTGCGCTGACGCTGCCCATCCCGCGGTAGCTCTTGTAGCTACGGCCCTTGTACAGGAAGGTTTCGCCCGGCGCTTCCTCTGTCCCGGCCAGCAGCGATCCCACCATCACACAGGATGCACCCGCCGCCAGCGCCTTGGCTGCATCGCCCGAAGTGCGCAGTCCGCCATCGGCGATAATCGGAACGCCGGACTTTGCCGCCTCCGCCGCGCATTCCAGCACGGCGGTCAGCTGCGGCACGCCCACACCGGCGACAATCCTTGTGGTGCAGATCGAACCGGGGCCAATCCCCACCTTCACCGCATCCGCGCCGGCATCGATCAGCGCGCGCGTCGCCTCTGCAGTGGCGACATTGCCGGCCACGATCTGGACCGAATTGCTGAGCTTCTTGGCCCGTTCCACTGCCCGCGCCACATCCTTGTTATGGCCATGCGCGGTGTCGATGATGACCACATCCACTTCGGCGTCGATCAGCGCCTGAGTGCGTTCGAAACCCTTGTCACCCACGGTGGTTGCGGCGGCCACGCGCAGGCGCCCCGTGCCGTCCTTGGTGGCGCTGGGATAATTGACCGCTTTTTCGATATCCTTGACCGTGATCAGGCCGATGCAGTGGAATTTGTCGTCCACCACGATCAGCTTTTCGATCCGGCGCTGATGGAGCAGACGGCGCGCTTCTTCCTGCCCGACGCCAAGCCCGACGGTGGCGAGATTTTCGGTGGTCATCAATTCGCGCACCGGCTGCAGCGGATTTTCCGCAAAGCGCACATCGCGGTTGGTCAGGATGCCGCACAGCTTGCCGTCACGGTCCGCCACGGGAATGCCGCTGATCCGGTGCTGGATCATCAATGCCTGGGCATCGCCCAGCGTGGCGTCGGGCGCGATGGTGATCGGATTGACGACCATCCCGCTTTCGAACCGCTTGACCGCGCGCACGGCAGCGCATTGCTCGGCAATATCGAGATTGCGGTGAAGCACACCGATGCCGCCCAATTGCGCCATGACAATCGCCATGTCCGCTTCGGTCACGGTATCCATCGCGGCGGAAATTACCGGTATGGTCAGCCGGATGTCCCGTGTCAGCCAGGTGCTGGTATCTGCCATGCTGGGCACGATATCGCTTTCAGCCGGACGCAGTAGAACGTCGTCATAGGTAAGGCCGAGGGGGATATCCATGTGTGCCACTTTCGCTTGCAACGCGGGCACCGAATGCGGCACCCGGGGTAATCTGTGGCGGCCCATGTAACCGCAGTTTGTGACAACCGCTAGGGGCTATGCCGCAATGCAGCGAATTATCCGCCATTGCGGAGCTGCATCCTATGGCGCTGGTGCCGGGGAGTAGGCGCTGCCATCGGCGAAAAAGCGGACCATATCGACATGCAGCAGCAGGTCCTGCGCCGCGCCGCCCAGCTCGATCCCCTCGCGCTCGTCCGCCGGCCGGTGATAGCGTTCGGCAACATATGGGTCGAGGAAGGCGCTGTCCGCAAACGCGCTGGATACCATCAGTGTCGGCACGTCGCGTTGCAGCAGCACCCAGCCATCCTGACGGCGCAGGAATTTGGCCGCCAACTGAGCGTCTCCCATCCCGCGCCCCTGACGGGCGATCAGGCGTTCGATCGGACCGTCCAGCGCGGTCAGCCCCGCGCCGACGATTACCACCGGCGCGCCGCGCGGCGCGATGGCGATGGAATCGACGTTGAACGCCGCCACGATGGAGGACAATGGAACCGGCGGATCGGCGGCAAAGGCCCGCGCGCCCAGCAGGCCCCATTCCTCCCCCGTGGTGGCGAGAAAATACACATCCCGGTCCAGCCTAGGTCCTGCGGCAAGGCGGCGGGCAAGTTCGGTCAGCACGGCCAGTCCGCTGGCATTATCGACCGCCCCGTTGCAGATCAAATCCTGTGCCGGCGGCTTGGCGCAGGTGCCGAAATGATCCCAATGCGCCACCAGCAGCACTGCGCCGAGCGCCGGTTGCCGCCCCGGCAGCCGCCCGATCAGATTATGCGAAGCGATCTCAATCGCAGTGGCGGTTGCTTCGATAGAGACTGTAACCGGTAGCGGTACGGGCTTGAAACCGGGCAATTCAGCCGATTCCCGCAGCAGCGCCAGGCGCCCCTCGCCCAGCACAATCTCTGCCGCGCTACGGGTGAGGAATCCATCGAGCAGATTGCCATCGGTATCATCCACCAGCCGGTATGAACCCGCAATTCGGGTGCTGGCCAACCGGGTCAGTTCACCATCATTTGTTAGAATGGCCAACACTGCGCTGGCGCCGCGTTCCAGCAAAGCCTCGCGCTGTTCGGCATGATCGGGATGGTCCCACAGCATTACAGCCACCCGTCCGGTCAGCTCCGCCCGGTCGAGTTCGCGATATTGCCTGCCGACGAACAGCAGCGGCGCCTTGTCCAGCAAGGCCCGGCGGCCCGTGGAATAAGCGATCGCGCCCCCTTCGGGCAGCACCACTTGCCTGCCCCTGCGGTAAAACCGGATCGAGCTTTCATCCGGGGCACTGGCAGCAATTGTTACCGCCGCAAGCCATGGATTGCCGGGATTGTTGGTCCCCCCTTCCAGCCCGGCGGCCTGCCATTGGCCAATCAGGTAATCCAGCGTTTTTGTTTCGGCCGCCGTGCCCGGCGCGCGGCCGCCCAGATCATCGCTTGCGAGTACCGAAATATGCGCCGCAAGATCGGTTTCAATTGCCGAAAGATCGTTGGACGGACCAGCCGGGCCCGCAGGCGGCATGGTGACGCAGGCCGCAAGGCCCAGCACCGCGCCCGCTGCCAGCAGCATCCTGCCGCGAATCCAAGCGCCCATGCGGTCCAAAATTGTCCTTTATCCCCAATGTTTATCTATCGGCGGCCAATCGCGCGCCAGCGGCAATTACCCCGCCGTCCAGCCGCCATCAATACTCCAATTCGCGCCGGTGACATTGCCCATTTCCGGGCGGCAGAGAAACACCGCCAGCGCGCCCACTTCATCCGGCTGGACAAATTTCTTGGTCGGCTGTTTCGCCAGCAGGACATCGTTGATCACCTGATCACGCGTCAGCCCGCGCGCCTTCATCGTATCGGGGATCTGCCCTTCGATCAGCGGGGTCCAGACGTAACCCGGACTGATGCAATTGGCGGTCACGCCGGTCTGCGCCAGTTCCAGCGCGATGGTCTTGGTGAACCCGTCCAGCCCGTGCTTGGCGGCGTTATAGGCGCTCTTGAATGGGGACGCGGTCTTGGAATGGGCGCTGGCAGTGTTGATGATCCGGCCCCATCCGCTATCCTTCATATGCGGCACTGCCAGCCGGACGGTGTGAAATGCGGCTGTCAGATTGAGCGCAATGATCGCATCCCATTTGCCGGTCGGAAATTCCTCCACCGGCGCGACATGCTGCATGCCGGCGTTGTTGATTAGGATATCCACCGGTCCGGCGCGCTGCATCAATTCCTCGCATCCGGCAGAAGTGGTCAGGTCCGCGCCGACATGGACCGCGCCCAGTTCGCTGCACAATCCGGCGATTTCGTCCGCATCGCCAAATCCGTTGAGGACAATCTCCGCACCCTCCGCCGCCAAAGCGCGCGCCATGGCCAGCCCGATGCCGGAAGTGGAACCTGTAACAAGTGCGCGTTTACCGGAAAGAAACATGAAAAAACCTCGGTTTGAATTGCGGAAAGAATGCCTGCAGCCTGTTTTTGCGTGCAGTGTTCCCCCTGTCCAGCAATAACGCTAAGGTCCACCCGGTTTGGTTGTCCAACCGCAGCTCGCGCCGCAAGGGAACGCACATGAAACTAGGCCGATTCAATCCAGCCAATATCCGTGTGCGTGGCGGCGGTTCTGCCAGTGGCGGGGGTAGTTTCCCGGGCGGCGGCGGGGGCAAGATCGGGTGCGGCACCATCGTGATCGCCGCGATTGCCTATTTCGCGTTCGGTGCCGATCCGATGCAGACGATCGGCGCAATCGGCGAAATGCAGGATGGCGCGCCTACCCGGCAGACCGCCGGGGTCGAGGGCACCGAAGTTTGCGAGACCGGCCCCTATGCGTTGGAGGCGTGCAACGCCCTCGGCTCGCTCAACGAAACCTGGCAACCGCTGTTCCGGCAGGCGAATATCCCGTTCCAGCAGCCCGTGCTGACGCTGTTCAGCGGCAGTACCCGGTCCGGCTGCGGGGCAGCATCCAGCGCGATGGGCCCGTTTTACTGCCCCACCGATCAGGGGATTTATATCGACACCGCTTTTTATGACACGATGGAACGGCAATTGGGTGCGGGCGGGGATTTTGCGCGCTATTACGTGATGGCGCATGAATATGGCCACCACGTCCAGAATCTGACCGGGGTGGCAAGCCAGATCCGCAGCGCCCAGCAAAGCAGCCCCGGCCGCGCGAACGATCTTCAGGTCCGCATGGAATTGCAGGCCGATTGCTATGCCGGGGTGTGGGCCGGTCTCAACCGCAATCTGATCGAACCGGGCGATATGGAGGAAGGCATGACCGCCGCCGCCGCGATTGGTGACGATACCTTGCAGCGCAGCTCAGGCCAGCGGGTGAATCCGGAAAGCTTCACCCACGGCACCAGCGGACAGCGGATGGAATGGCTGAACCGCGGGCTGCAATCGGGCGACGAGGACCAGTGCGATACCTTCGCGGATTTACAGGCGTAGAAATGCAGCGGCCCGACCCCATCAGGGCCGGGCCGCATAAAGCCTGGCGCGTGATGTCAGCATTCAGCCGCGGGAATTCCACTCGGCAATCGCTTCGTCCAGTGATTTAAGCACTTCGGCGCGGATATCGCCCTGCATGTCCTGGTTCCCGGCAATTTTCGCCCGTGCTTCCTTGAGCCCGGCGAGCGTGCTGGCCATCATTTCGGTCTGGCAAAAGGCGGGTCCTTTCTGGCCTTCCTTGCAGTCCATGGCGAATTTGGTGAATTCGCCCTTTTCATTCTTGAAAATCATCATTTCCTTGCGCGCTTCAGCCAGATCCCGCTTCATTTCACTCATCGATTCCCGTACCTCGCGGCGCATCTGAGCGCGTTCTTCATCGGACAATGCTTCGCCGCCGATCCGGTCTTCTTCCGGGGTCCAGGTGAAATGCTTCGGATCGCCTGCCGCATTCGCCGGGCCATGACCACTGAAGACCATGGTCCGCTTGACCGCGCGGTCACCCGGCGCTGCGGCAGTGCCATCCTTGCTGCGCATCACGATCACGCGGCGCGCTTCGCCGGAACCATCTTCCTTCGCTTTGATATCGTCAAACACCGTTTCGAACTCGCCGTTCGCGACCATTTCCTCTGCCGATGGTGGCAGCGGCGGCGCCGGCGGCTGGGGCGGCTGTGGTGCGTCCGGAACCTGCGGCGCTGCGGGCGCGGAGGGCGCTGCAGGCGGGGCTGGCAGCGTGGGCGGATTGATCGAATCCGCATAGGAAATCGTGGCTGTCAGCGGCAATGCCAGCAGGCTGGCCCCGATCAGGGCGCGTCCGGCGAGGCGGCGGCGCGGGGAAATGTCGGACATGGTAATACTCCTCAAACGGTGGATGATACTTTTTTCGCCCAATACCGGGCACGCCATCGGGGCCGCCAGAGCGACGCGCGGACTGGCGGCAAAACCGGCAATGGTTTCGGCATAGATCGCCTTGTCTTCCGCGCTGCGCAGGGCAATTACGCGGGCATCGCAGGCAGCTTCCTGATCGCGCCGCATTGCACGCCAGCCCAGCCAGCCGAGCGGGTTGAACCAATGCAGTGCGAACAGCGGCTGCGCGGCCATATTCGCCAGCAGATCACCGCCGGCATGATGTGCCAGTTCATGCGCCAGCGCAAAATCGCGCTGCTCGCGGTCATACAGCGCCATGAAACCGGGCGGCAGCGCAATCACCTTGTCCGCCACGCCAAAGGCCAGCGGGGCGGTGGCCTCCGGTGTTTCCACCAGCCTGACCTTGCCCGCTTCCCCCACCGGGCGCGCATCCGCCAGCAAGGCGCGGCGCATCCTGAAATAGCCGGAAAACCGCACCGTCAGGAATATCGCCGCTCCGGTGAGCCAGACGGTTAGCAGGATCGTGCTCCATGCAACCGGATCGGGCGCGGCAGGAATGGTCGCCAGTTCAGCGCTAAAGGCGGTATATTCGATATTGGGCGACGCTGTTAGCGTGAGCGGTTGCGCCGATTGCTGAGCCACCGGGGCCAGCCACGCGGGCAAGGTCAGTGGGGGCATGATCAGGCGCAAGAATGGGAGCAGCCACAGCGCATACGCCGCCTTCGCCCCGAAATTCCTCCCCACCGGACGGCGAATGAACAGGACAAGACCAATCAGCAGGCCAGTCCAGACAAGCGTTTCGGTGAGCCAGCCGGTCATTTGCGCAACTCCCTGAGCAAGGCTTCCATTTCCGCCAGATCATTCTCGGTCAGCGCCTCGGATTCGGCCAGCTGCGCAAATAAGGGCGCAGCGCGGCCCCCAAACAATCGGTCCACCAACCGGCGCGATTCAGACCCGGTGTAATCGGATTTTTCCAGCAGCGGTGTATACAGGAACCGGCGTCCGTCCGGCTTGGTCTCGACCGCCTGTTTGACCACCAGACGGGACAGGAGCGTCTTGACCGTGGCCAGGCTCCAGTCCCGGCGGGAGCAGACTTCCTCGCAAATTTCGAGCGCGGTCAGCGGGCTGCGCTGCCACAGCGCCTCCATCACCGTATGCTCGGCCTCCGAAATCCGGTCCGGTGCGGTATTCCTGATGTCATCACTTGCAGCAGGCATGGTGCGCCCTCCCAGAATTCATGATCCCACGCGGGATGATTACAGCTGTAGATGATACGATTACAGTTGTAAACTGAATTCTGGGTGCCGGCTGCAATACTCAAGCCGCGGCCTTATCAGGCACCGGGCTTACCGGCAGATCCAACTATTGCGATGCGGCCTCGGCCTTCGCCCTGATCCTGCGGTTGCGCTGCACGATATTGAGTGCCTCGACACCGACGGAAAAGCCCATCGCGGCATAGATATACCCCTTCGGCACATGGAACCCGAGCCCGTCAGCCACCAGCACCAGGCCGATCATCACCAGGAACGCCAGCGCCAGCATTACCAGCGTCGGGTTCTTTTCGATAAAGCGCGCCAGCGGATCGGCAGCAACCATCATCACGCCAACGGTGATCACCACCGCAGCCACCATGATCGGCACATGGTCCGTCATGCCGACCGCAGTCAGGATGGAATCGATCGAAAACACGATGTCGATGGCAATGATCTGCGCGATTACCGCCCCGAAAGTGGCCGTAGCAGCCGCTGCGATACCGGGGGTCTTGTCGAGCAAATGGCCGGAATCGTCTTCCGGCTCCATCGAATGGTGGATTTCCTTGGTGGCTTTCCACAGCAGGAACAATCCGCCTGCCAGCAGGATCAGGTCCCTGCCCGAAAATGCGGTTTCAAAGGTGGCCGCGCCATATTCATTCGGCGCGCCCTGCAGGCCGAGATCGAACAGGGGCGTCTGCAAGGTCACGATCCAGCCAATCAGCATCAGCAAGCCGATTCGCATGATCAGGGCGAGCGCCAGCCCGATCCGCCGTGCTTTCGATTGCAGGTGTTCAGGCAGTTTGTTCGAAAGTATCGCGATGAAAATGAGATTGTCGATCCCGAGCACAACCTCGAGAGCAATCAAAGTCAGCAGCGCAAGCCACGCGGCCGGATCGGATAAAAGTGCCATGATGTCCATCCGCCGATCCATGCCCAACATGGGACATTTCGACAAGGGGCATCATCGTTGCCCGCGGGCAAGCAAAAGGCCGGAGCAATCGCCCCGGCCCCCGCACGTTTCAGTTCGCCTGGTCCGGTTTAATAAACCCGCTTCTTCGGTTCGATATATTCGATATCATCGGTGAGCGTGTATTCATGGACCGGGCGGTAATCGATTTTCACCTCGCCGCCTTTTCCGCCCCAGCCTTCGAACCACACCGCGGTGTGCTTCAT
>JAGXGU010000170.1 GCA_024636575.1 Altererythrobacter sp. | reverse complement strand
CAGCCAGCGCTGCACTTCTGCGATTTGTTTCCAGACTGCCACCGGATCGGGAGGGGTTTGGCTGACCCGGTGCCTTGCAGCCAGCTCGTGCGCCGCGATTTCGAGCGGCGATTCGGGATTGGCGTCAGCACTCACTCTTCAAAGCGAAAAACAGATGCATTGCGGCAGTTGGATGCCTCGTGCCCGAAGCTGCATTTGATATTGGGCCGCACGATCAGCAGCGGCACCGGCGCATGACCGGCCAGATATTCCGCCACACTGCCGCATGGCACATCGTCCAGCCCGGTGTTCCCATGCGATGCCATGACGATAAGGTCTGCCTTCTGCTCAATTGCCAGTTCGCGCAACATAGAGCGCGGATCGCCGGGACCCCGGGTGATGGTTTTGACGTCCACCCCGTCTTCGATGCTGCGGCGGCGCAATTCGTCCAGATGCTGGACCGCATTGCGTTTGTTGTGCACGTCGATCTGGGAACGTAACTGTTCCAGTTGCGGCACGCGCGATGCCCCGACAACTTCCAATCGCGGCACGATATGCACAAGAATCAGATCGGCCGCATGGGTGCGGGCAATCCGGCGGGCAATAGGCAGGACGCTATCCGCCCTTGTGGAACCGTCGATCGGAACCATGATCCGGCGATAGCCTGCTTCACCCGGCGGGCCGGGCGGAACCAGCAACAGGGAATGATCGGCCCGGTCGAGCAGGGCCTGCGCGGTTGAACCAAGACCTCTGGTCTTGTCGCTGCGGCGGCGGCCGATAGCCAGCATCGTTGCCCCATGGCCCTGTGCCCAGTCGGTTATCTCTTCGGCAGGGTTCCCGGCCAGCAGAACACTGTTGGCCCTGACCTCCACTTCGTCCTGATTGGCGAATTTGCTCAAATCTTCATGCTGGACCCGGCGGCGCAATTGCCATTCGATCGGGTCTGCGGGCGAGGCGAAATGCCCCGGTGCCTCGATCACCCGGGCAAACGTAACTTCAAGCCCGAGACTGCAGGCAATGGCCAGAGCATGGTCCGATATGGCATTCGCCTGTTCGCCATCGTCAACGCAGGCGACAAGACGTGGCACCTTGTTTTCAGATCGCACCGCCATACGGGGCTGTTCCATATATTGCGGGACCGGACGTGATCGCGGGCCTGCCTCGGCGAAATATCTGATCTGGCTGTTCACGACAGCGATCTCCTTGGAAGGGCACGGGAGAACGAATCTCCCCCGGTATGGCAAGAATGGAGCGGCGGTGGCGCGCGGACTATAGGGAACCTTCCTTATGGGGCCTTGCTCTATAAGTAATGTTCCGGATTGGACGCGCAGATTACGGGATGCGGTGTCACGGCTGGGGGAAGATTTTTTCGACCAGCATATGCACCGGGTCGCCCGGATTGGTTCGAACCGTAAAGCCCATTTCCCGCTCCAGCTGCAATGCGTCCGTCTGGCTGGTGCTTTGCAGCGAGTAAATCCGCCGGACGCCCATGGCCGCGGCATAATTGGCGGCATGGTCCAGCAGCACCCAGCTGATGCCCTTGTTCTTCGCATCTTCACGGGTGCACATGGCGAATTCGGCGGAATCGAAATCCCTGTCGGCGGCCAGCATGGCAGTCGCCAGAATCTCGCCAGTATCACTATCCAGCGCCAGGAAATCGATCGAGTAATCATCATCGTCACGCAGCATCGCATTGATCCTGCTGTCATCGACCTTGCGGATACCTGACAGGAAGCGGAAATAGAGATCTTCCGGTGTAACCCGCTCGAAAAACCGTTCCAGCGCATCGCGGTCATCCGCTCGGGCGGGGGTAATCGTAAGGTCCACCCCGGTCCGCGTGGTTGCCGTTGCGGCCCAGCTTTCCTCAGCTTCGCGGTTCGAAAAACGCCGGGGCGCCGTGCGGGGTTGCGCGCTATCTGCCAGGCTGGACGAGGAAGTGGTGTCGGTCATTGGTGTGCATCCCTTCAAAGGGTGCCATGTCTGCGCCGAGGTTGGAGGCCGGGCCATCCGTAGACTTCCGTAAAATGGCAACCATGCACACGCACCATCCCACCGCCTGCAGTTACGTGTGTTCCCGTATCTCGGCGGGAAATCGGCCAAGCTACCGTGCCTCTTTGCCAGGGCGCACCGAAGGAAAACAGGATGGACAGGAAACGGTCTGGGAATGAACTGCCGACCGGCAGGTTCGCAGCGGCATTTGCGGCCGCTGCATGACAAGATCACTGTCACTGAGGTTCCACGGTGCCGCCCGCACGGTGACCGGGTCCTGCATGCATTTTGTCCATGACGGTGTTGAAATACTGGTCGATTGCGGCCTGTTCCAGGGTTCCCGGTCGCTGGAAATGCTCAACGCAGGGGATTTCGATTTTGACCCGGCCAAGATCGACGCCGTAATCCTGACCCATGCCCATATCGATCACAGCGGGCTGTTGCCCAAACTTGTCGCGCAGGGTTTCAAGGGCAGGATCTGGTGCACCCGGCCCACCGCCGATCTGCTCGAACATATGCTGGCGGATTCCGGGCGAATTCACGAAGCCGATACCCAGCGGCGCAACCGGCGGCGCGACCGCGCAGGTGACGCGCCGTTCGACCCGATATATACCGAAGATGATGCATTGAAGGCGTGGCGCCAGTGCCAAACGACAGGGCTGGAAGAATGGCTTGAACCCGCGCCGGGCTTTCGCGCCCGATTGTGGAACGCGGGGCATATCCTCGGGTCGGCATCGGTCGAACTGGAATGCGGCGGTGTCCGGATCATGTGTTCGGGCGATCTGGGGCCTGACAACAAGGCATTCTATCATGATCCCTCAGGCCCGAGCGGTTTCGATTTCGTCATTTGCGAATCCACCTATGGGGACCGTGCACGGGAAAAAATCACGCTGGAGGGGCGGCGCAAGCTGCTGGAGGTGGAGGCGCGCGCGGCGATCATGCGTGGCGGCAATCTGGTCATCCCCAGTTTCGCCCTCGAGCGTACCCAGGAACTGTTGCTCGATCTGGCCAATCTGTCGCGGTCCGGCGCTCTGGCGGGCGTGCAGATTTTCGTGGATTCGCCGCTGGCCAACCGGGTCACCGGCGTCTTCGAACGCTATGCAGCCGATCTGGAAGATACCGGCGGGGTAAATATTTTCGATAATCCGTCCTTCCATTTTGTCGATGATGTTGCGCAATCGATCCGGCTGAATTCGGTTTCAGGCGCGATTATCCTTGCCGCATCGGGCATGTGCGAAGGCGGGCGGATCCGGCACCATCTGACGCATAATCTGCACCGGACGGATTCGACGATCCTGTTTGTCGGCTTTCAAGCGCAGGGCGCGCTGGGCCGGGTCATCCTGGAAGGCGCAGAAACAGTCCGCATATCGGGAACAGACGTCAGGGTAAGGGCGCAGATCAGGCGGATCGACAGCTATTCCGCCCATGCCGACCAGGGCGAGTTGATCGAATGGATAGAAGAGCGCCAGCCAATCGCAGGCAGCCTGTTTCTGACGCATGGCGAAAACGAAGCGGTGGAGACCATGCGCCGAGAGGTACAGAGGATCAGCCCCGAACTCTCGGTCTGCATTCCCGAAATCGGCGAAACCTATGCCCTGGCACCGGCCAAACCGGCCAAACGGACCGCGACCGGGCGCGCCGATATACAGCAGGCCATCGGCCAGGATTGGCAGAACAGCTATGCCCGCTTCTCCACCAGTCTGAGACAGGAACTCGCCAAGATACACAGTGAAAAACGGCGACAGGAAGCGATTGATGAAATGCGCCGCGTGCTCGATACCTATACCCACTTCAAACGCAAGCAGCAGGACGGCAGCAAGCGTTAGGCCAATTCCGCAGCTGCGAGTGCGGAGGCAGCAAGATTATGGGCAGACAATTCATGGGTGCAGGATCAGGGAAATTCGAATCCGCCACTTTGGAAGTTGTCGATCTGCACAAATCCTTTCGCAAGCAGCCAGCGCTGAACGGGCTTTCGCTGAACGTGAAACAAGGCGAAATCGTCGGCCTGTTCGGCCGCGACGGGGCAGGCAAGAGTGTGGGTTTCTATTGCATCCTCGGCCTGCTGAAGCCCGATTCAGGCCGGATCCTGCTGCGCGGCAGGGACATTTCCCGCCTGCCGTTCTACCGCCGCGCGATCCTGGGGCTCGGCTATCTGCCGGAACAACCATCCATTTTCCGGGGGCTTACAGTGGCGCAGAATGTCATGGCGATGCTGGAGATCGCCGAGCCGGACCGGGACATCCGCAATCAGCGCCTCGACGAATTGCTGCACGATCTGAATATCGCACATTTGCGCGATGCACGCGCCACTTCCCTGTCAGGCGGTGAACGCAGGCGGTGCGAAGTCGCCCGGGCGCTGGCGCTCGATCCGGCGATAATGTTGCTGGACGAACCATTTGCCGGCATCGATCCACTGACTGTCGCCAGCATCAAGCAACTGATCCTGGAAATGAAACGCCGCAACATCGGCATCCTTATGACCGATCAGAATGTCCCGGAAATGATCGCGTTGATCGACCGCGCCTGTGTAATCGACAGGGGAACAGTCGTTTTCGAAGGATCGCCGGAAAACATGCTCCACGACCCTTCGGTGATCCAGAAATATCTCGGGGTGGAGCGCTGACGTTGCACCAGGCCCAGGGATCAGCTTTGGCCGGGTCGCCTGAATTAACCCCCTGCTCCGCGCACCACACTAAGGGATTGCCGAAGGTGTGCGGCTGGCCGCGATCTTGATCAGGCGCCTTTCCCTTGCGGCAGATCCACTGCATGAAGGGGAACGCCGGTGCTTTCAAACGCCGTCACATTGGCAATCGTGGTCTCGGCAATCGCCTGCAGGGCGTCGGCGGTGAAAAATCCCTGGTGGCCGGTAATCAGCACATTGGGAAATGTCAGCAGCCGCGCGAAGACATCGTCCATGATCGGCTGGCTGGACAGATCCTCGAAGAAAATGTCGTCCTCTTCCTCGTAAACGTCCAGCCCCAGCAGGCCGATCTTGCGGGACTTGAGCGCGGCCACGATGGCGCGCGTGTCGATCACTGCCCCGCGGCTGGTGTTGATGATGGTGACGCCCGGTTTCATCCTCGCGATCGCAGCTTCATCGATCAAATGATGGGTTCGGGGGTTTAGCGGGCAATGCAGCGTGATGATATCCGCCTGATCCAGCAATTCGCCGAACCCGGTATAGCGGCCCGGAAAACGCGGATCGTGAACGGGGTCAAACCCCAGAATTTCGCAGCCGAAGCCTGCCAATATCCGCGCCACGATAAGTCCGATTTGCCCGGTGCCGATGACCCCGACCTTGCGCCCGGCGAGATCGAAGCCCAGCAGGCCGTCCAGGGCAAAGTTTCCTTCCCTCACCCGCGCATAGGCGCGGTGGATCTGGCGCACGAGGGAAAGCAGCAGCGCAATAGTATGTTCTGCCACCGCATGCGGCGAATACGCCGGCACCCGGGCAATAGCCATGCCCAGTTCTTCCGCAGCCGCCAGATCTACATTGTTGAACCCCGCGCTACGCAGGCACACCAGCTGCGTTCCGCCGCTGTGCAAGACTGTAAGGGCTGGCCGGGCGACCTCGTCATTGACAAAAGCGCAGATCGCTTCTGCGCCGTTTGCGATCACTGCACTATGCGCGTCCAGCCGGACATCGTGATAGCTGATCTGGTGCGGGCATCCAGCGGCGCGGTTGGCCTGATCGATGAACTGTCGGTCATAAGGTTTCGCGCTGAAGACGACGATCCGCATTACTGTGTCATGTCCAGTCGCCATTGCATGGATATGGGGCTCTCAGACAGGACGATAATCATTTTGCGCTGCGCAAACGGTCTCGGGCAGTTTGCTGAAGGAATATGGGCCATCGAGAACCGCACCCTGCGTCAGCCGTTCACCAACCCGCAGTGAATCGCGGGTGACCAGGAGGACGGGAACATCACGCGCTTCGCAGATACGCCGCGCTGCCGACACGCCGTCGCCCTCGTCGATTTCGTCACCAATCACCACCAGATCGGGCGGATGCCGCACTGCCATGGCCACCGCATCTTCTTCGGTCCAGACATGATCGAGATTATCGAAGCCCAGCTCTGCCAGCCGTTTCGACAATTCACAGCCGACAACCATATTGGCTTCGATAATCAGTGCCTGCGGCATCTCGGTTTCCTTGTTGTTCTCCTGCGTGATTCGCAGTTCCGTTCTTACGTGAGCAGCTGCACGGTTTCCCTACGTAGAGTCGCGGAAGGGCCAGTCTGCGCGCGTATGCTCCCGGCAATGCGGCTGTCGGGGCCTGCTTGCGTGCAACTTCGGTTCGATCTGGCCAATCGCCAGCGAGTGTCGATCCGGCCGCGCAGTTCCTCGCCCACGGCAAAGGAAAACATCCAGCCGTTCCCGGCTGTCGGGAAACACGCACACTTCTGCAGACTGGTTCAGTATATTTGCGTAAATACCAAGAACCCTCGGGAACCATATTCCGGGCGGGTTGCAGGCAAGGATTGGAAGGGGGACAAAATGCGTTCGATATTGCTCCATGTAGATGACGACGATTGTATGCAGGCCCGGCTGCAGATTGCTCTGGATCTCGCGCGTCAATTCGATGCCCATCTGACCTGCCTGCAGGCAGTGGCCTATGAATTCGGTGTCGCCGGGGATCTTTATGGAACCATGGCAGCCCAGATGGCCGCGATTTTTCGCGAAAACGCCGATCAGGTGCAGGAAACCCTTGAAAGGGGGCTGTCGGTAGAAGACGTGAGATGGGAATGGCTGCGCAGCGAAGGCCGGGCAACCGACCAGATCGCGCGCCATGCTCCGCTGAATGACCTCGTCATTGTCGGTGCGCATAATCCGGCTGGGAGAGTCGATTTTCCATCCATCCTGGCGTCCGATTTGGCGATGGAAGTGCGGGCGCCGATTTTGGTCGCCCCAGCTGGCGCGGCCGGGTTCCAACTTGATCGCCCCGCCATGGTTGCATGGAATGGTTCTGCAGAAAGCGCCCGTGCCCTGCGCTCCGCCATGCCAATGCTTGCCCGCGCGTCGGCGGTTCACTTGCTGTGGGTCGAGGAGACGAAGGAAAAGGGGCGTAATGACCTGCCACCGACCGATGCGGCGATATACCTTGCCCGCCACGGGATCGAGGCGATCATCGACGAGCTGCACACTGACAAGGGATTGTCCGTCGCCGATATTCTGCTGAGCGCGTCCGACGCACGAAACGCTGCCTATCTGGTGATGGGTGCCTATGGCCATTCGCGCCTGCGTGAACGCATTCTCGGCGGGGTCACGCGCGATATGCTGACCGACCCCAAGCTGCCGCTGCTGCTCACCCATTAGGGCCCGCTGATCTTGCCGGCTTACAGCGACAACCGGACAAAAATTCGCGCCAGTTTTCGATATTTCCTTGTAAAACTCGTCGAAACAGGGAAATGGGCCGCACAGACCGATGGAGCAGGGATAAACTGCCCCGCCAGAATCGCGCGACCTGAAAACGGCGCGCTGGTACGCCGCTTTAGCTCAGTCGGTAGAGCACATCATTCGTAATGATGGGGTCAGAGGTTCGAATCCTCTAAGCGGCACCACTCACTCCCAAAATCGCCAGACTTTTGGTGCGCTCGCGCATGAGCGGCTGTGAGGCCCGCCTTTCTGCGGCCTTTGGAGCGGGCAACAATTCTGGTGGGGTCTTGAGACCGGTGGACCAGAGCGTTTGTGCGGGATTTTCGGCCGCAGTCTCAGGAGGCCAATTTCCAGACCCCACTTGGCATGGGTCAGATGAAGCCGAGTGCAGACTTCTGGCCCTGCCAGTCCAGTGGCAAGTCGGCCGAGAGAAGGGCATTGGGGCTGAGAGACTGAGGCTGCCTTCCGGCCAGGATCGCATCTACGATTTCCGGTGCGATCCAGGAGAGCCGAAACAACCGGCCCATTCTCTTGCGGCACCGTCCGCTTGATGCCGCGATCTCTGCAATGGTGCTGTTCCGGGTGGAAAGCACTTCCTTTCTGATTGCCATCGCATCCCGCAGCAATGAAACCAGCGCTTCGTCGCGCTCGTCTTCGGCATGCTCCGAGATGACAAGCTTCACTTCCTTGCCCTTGCGAACATGGGCAATCGGAACGCTGACTGGCTCTAATTTGTCTGACGAAATTTCTATCCCGAGGATTTCGGAAAAGCCTGGCACAGACAGCACGATCCTGATCTCCCGATCGTCAACATCCACTTGCTCGATCAAGGCAGGCACCTTGGTTCGGCGATGGAACGTGCTGGCAGTGACCTGCTCCGCAATACGCTGGCACCGCGTAATGGCGGCGGCCAGTCTCCCTGCGTCATCGGAACCGAGCAGATTGCGGATCATAGATTGATCCGAGAGATAGGTAACCAGCATTCCCACCGCGCGCTTCTCGATATCGTGCGCTGGTAATCGCCAGGCAGGGTTCTCGTCGGCGATCGCTGATGGATGGGTAACGTAATATCGGTAGCGCTTGCCGCTGCGAGCTGTGTGACTTGGGGTCATCTTGCGCCCCAGCCCATCGCGGATGATCCCAGCAAGCAAGCTGGCTTCCTTTGCGTTGCGCCGCAGCTTTCGATCGACTGTGTTCTCAGCGATGCGGAGTTGGACACGAGCCCACAGGTCGTCCTCGATGATCCCCTCGTGTTCACCTGGCGATGCGCTGCCCTTGTGCACCATCTCGCCGCGGTAGATGCGGTTCTTGAGCAGGTGAAACAGCGAACCTCGCGTGAACGGGATATCGCCGCGAACAGAACCATCCTTGTGAACACGCCGCTTGGTCCGGATCCCCTGTTCGCGCAGTTCATCAAGCAGCGGCTGGCCTGAGCCGAGATCAGCATAGCGATTGAAGATATGCCGGACGATATCGGCTTCCGCT
>JAGXGU010000021.1 GCA_024636575.1 Altererythrobacter sp. | reverse complement strand
GCATTGCGCTGTGTCGGCGGGCAATTCAACGGACGGCTGGTATTCCGCAATGATGATGAAAAGAACCGCGCCCGCAAGTTAGGAATCGAGGATCTGGACCGGATCTACAAATTGGAAGATCTGGCCAAGGGCGACTGCATTTTTGCCGCGACCGGCGTGACCAGCGGTTCGCTGCTCGAAGGCGTAAAGCGTTTTCGCGGCGGCCGGATGACCACCGAGAGCGTCGTGATGCGCGCCAGTTCCGGCACCGTGCGCTGGGTGAAGGGCGAACACCGGATCGATTGAATCCAGCAGGCAACAGGGGGCGGCTTTCAACAAGTGAGAGTGGCGGCCTGTTGCAATAGGCCGCGTGTTGGCTAATCCCCCGACACACGATCAATCCCCAGAGGAAACACGCATGAAGATTATGGCTGCCAATTCGAACCTGCCGCTGGCACGGGCGATCGCGGCCTATCTCGAAATACCGCTGACCGATGCGAGCGTTCGCCGGTTTGCCGATGAAGAAATTTTCATCGAAATTCATGAAAATGTGCGCGGTGAAGACGTTTTCGTGATCCAGTCGACCAGCTATCCCGCGAATGATAATCTGATGGAATTGCTGATCGCGATCGACGCATTGCGGCGCGCTTCCGCACGGCGAATCACCGCGGTGGTTCCCTATTTCGGATATGCGCGGCAAGATCGGAAGCCCGGCCCGCGCACGCCGATTTCTGCCAAGCTGGTTGCCAATCTGATTACCGAAGCCGGTGCTGACCGGGTATTGTCGGTTGATTTGCATGCCGGGCAGATCCAGGGCTTCTTCGATATTCCGACCGACAATCTCTATGCGGCGCCGGTCATGGCGGCCGATATCCAGGCGCGCTACGGCGATCAGGAACTGATGGTTGTATCCCCGGATGTGGGCGGCGTGGTCCGCGCGCGGGCGTTGGCCAAACGGCTCGACAATGCGCCGCTCGCCATCGTCGACAAACGGCGCGACCGTCCCGGCGAATCGGAGGTCATGAACATCATCGGCGATGTGCAGGGGCGCCATTGCATCTTGATCGACGATATCATCGATTCGGGCGGTACCCTGTGCAATGCGGCGCAGGCGCTGCTCGATAGCGGCGCTTCCACCGTGGCCGCCTATATCACCCACGGCGTCCTGTCGGGTGGCGCAGTGGCGCGGGTGAACGCATCGGCGCTGAAGGAACTGGTGATTTCGGACACCATTCTGCCCACCGACGCGGCGCGCGATTCGGACCGGATCCGGATATTGACCGTCGCACCGCTGGTCGGCGAGGCAGTGCGCCGGATTGCCGATGAAAGTTCGGTTTCCAGCCTGTTCGACTGATCATGGCCAGCGCGCGCGACCTGATCCTGGCGAATCGGTTGGCGGATGCCGCCGGATCGATAATCCGTCCGATGTTTCGCGGCGACTGGTCGCACGAGCGCAAGGCAGACGCATCGCCCGTCACCGAAGTGGACAAGGCGGTAGAGGCTGCAATGCGCGCCATTCTCGAAAGCGAAGCCCCGGATGACGGGATCATCGGCGAGGAATACGGCCCCCGCAACGAAGGGGCATCCCGCCAGTGGGTGCTCGATCCGATTGACGGCACCATCAGCTTCATGGCGGGGCGGCCGATCTTCGGCACGCTGATTTCGCTGATCCAGGATGGCTGGCCCGTGCTCGGGATCATCGACCAACCGGTGGCGCGCGAGCGGTGGGCAGGGCGCATCGGCCAGGATACCACCTTTAATGACAAGCCGGTTCGCGTGCGTTCCTGCAAATCCCTGTCGGATGCCACGATCGCATCCTCCGGGCCGCAATATTTTTCGGACGAAGACGCCGGGGCATTTATGTCCCTCGCGGCGCAGACTTCCAAGATCGTGGTGTGGGGCGGCGATTGCTACAATTACGGCCTGCTGGCCGGCGGCCATCTCGACATCGTCTGCGAATCAGGCCTAAAGCTCCATGATTACGCGGCGCTGGTGCCCATCGTCGAAGGGGCGGGGGGTTTGATGGCCGATTGGCAGGGCAATCCGCTGGATGCCGATAGCGCCAAAGCTCAAGGAGGCCGGGTTCTGGCGCTGGGCGAACCGGCGCGGCTGGAAGATGTGCTGGAGGCAATGGGTTAACAGGGGGCGGGCTGAAGCTGAAGCCTACCGAAACGCTTGATTTACTGCGCCAGCGGTTTATATGCCCGCGCTTCACTGCACGTGATTCATGAGTTGGCCTGGCCGTTAGGGCTGCCAGGGCTGACCGTACGTGTTTCTGAACAGGAGACGAAAATGCCCAAACTGAAGACCAAGAGCGGTGTGAAGAAACGCTTCAAAATCACCGCAACCGGCAAAGTGAAGCACGGTGTGGCTGGCAAACGCCACCGCCTGACGCATCACTCGGCCAAGTACATCCGCCAGAATCGTGGCACTTCCGTGATTTCCGATGCCGATGCTCGGACGATCAAGAAATGGGCCCCATACGGCCTCGATTGAGCCGACCACGAATTCCAGGAGTACTGAAATATGCCACGCATTAAACGCGGTGTAACAACCCGCAGCAAACACAAACGGTTACTCGAACAGGCCAAGGGCTATCGCGGTCGCCGCAAGAATACGATTCGCGTCGCGCGCCAGGCCGTCGAAAAGGCCGGCCAATATGCGTATCGCGATCGCAAGATCAAGAAACGCACTTTCCGCGGAATGTGGATCCAGCGGATCAACGCGGCAGTTCGCGCTGAAGGTCTGACATATTCGCAGTTCATGCACGGCACCAAACTGGCCGGCATAGAGCTGGACCGCAAGGTCATGGCCGATCTGGCGATGAATGAAGGCGCTGCTTTCAAAACCATCATCGAACAGGCGAAGAAGGCACTGCCGGCGTAAGCCTCAAGTGATCCGTATAAAGGCAAAGGGCGGTCCATCGGGCCGCCCTTTCTTTTTTGCAGCCTAGGCATTATATTGCCAAATATAATAAACAGGGGCGCAATATGGGGGTAGAGCATCCGGTCACGGTCCGTTTCTATGAGCCGCCAGAAGATCTGGCGCAATTTTTCACGAGCTTTTATTGTGCTGAAATCCAGCCGGCGGGACCAGACCCGGTGGCCGACCGTCTGCATCCCGAATGGTCGGGCCTGCGGATATTTTCCGGGGCGAAGCCGACCAGCCGGATATCCGGCCAGCCAACACTTTCGGATGCTGACGTCGTGGTGACTGGCCCCAGCAGCATGCCCTTGCACTTTTCCATCGGGTCAACGCGGATCTGGTCCGTCGGGTTTCTGCCGCTTGGCTGGGCGACATTTGTCGGCCAGCCGGCGAACCGTTTTGCCAACACCGTGAACAATGCGCGCTCCACCAGCGCATTTTCCCATTTCGTGCCGCTGGCGGAAAAGCTGCTCAACGGGGGGACATGCGGCGGGGGCGCCGATCCAGACGCTCCGTTCCCGATCATGGAAAATTTTTTCCGCAATGAAGCTCCGCGTTTCGGAAATGGCGAACCGCGCATCCTGGCGATTCATGCTGCACTGATCGAACCGGAATTGCCCAATGTCTCGGAAATGGCCGAACGCTGCGGCGTTCACCCCCGCACATTGGAGCGGCTGTGCCTACGCCACTTCGGATTTTCGCCCAAGCTGTTGCTGCGCCGCCAACGCTTCATGCGCAGCCTGACCCGCTTCATGCTCAATCCCTCGCTGGGATGGGCCGGGGCGATTGATTCGCTCTATGTCGATCAATCGCATTTCGTCCGCGATTGTCATGATTTTCTCGGCATGCCGCCCAGTGCATATGCTGCACTGGACCATCCGATCCTCGCCGCTTTCATGCGTGAACGCAAACGCGTGCTCGGTTCGCCGGTCCAAACTCTGGATCCACCGCGCTGATTCGGTCAGCAGAATAGGCAAACGCGCTTTGCGTTGCGGGCCAATTGGCGCTAGCGGGCGAGCCTATGAACGAATTGGAAACACGCAAAGCAGCCAGCCTGGCCGCAATCGCCGCCGCCGATACGCTGGACAGCGTAGAGGCGCTGCGGATCGATGCCTTGGGCAAACAGGGTTGGATCAGCCAATTGCTCAAGACATTGGGCAAGATGACACCGGAAGAACGCCAGGCGCAGGCACCTGCCATTCAGGCCGCACGTGCCGAAGTTGCCGAAGCACTGGCGGCGCGCAAGCAGACATTGGAAGACGCCGATCTCGAAGTGCGGCTGGCATCCGAAACGCTCGACCTGACGTTGCCCGCGCCGGAAATGCCGCGCGGCACGGTCCACCCGGTCAGCCAGGTGATGGACGAACTGGCGGAGATTTTTGCTGATCTTGGTTTCGCGGTTAAGACCGGACCGGAAATCGAGGACGAATGGCATAATTTCAGCGCGCTCAATATGCCGGAAAGCCATCCGGCACGGGCGATGCACGACACGTTCTATTTCCCCGATCACGATGATCAGGGCCGCCGGATGCTGCTGCGCACGCACACCTCGCCGGTGCAGATACGCACCATGATGGCAGAAGGCGCGCCCGTGCGGATCATCGCGCCGGGCCGGGTCTACCGGTCCGATAGCGACGCCACGCATACGCCGATGTTCCATCAGATAGAGGGGCTGGTGATCGACAAGGGCATCCACCTGGGTCATTTGAAATGGACGCTGGAAACCTTCCTCAAGGCATTTTTCGAGACCGATGATATCGTGCTGCGTTTGCGCCCGTCCTACTTCCCCTTCACCGAACCATCGGTGGAAGTCGATGTCGGTTTTGCAGTAGACAATGGTCGCCGCATTCTGGGCGGCAGCGGCGATACGCCGGGCCATGCCTGGATGGAATTGCTCGGTTCCGGGATGGTCAATCGCAGGGTGCTGGAAATGTCCGGGCTCGACCCTGACGAATGGCAGGGCTTTGCCTTCGGCGTCGGTGTCGACCGGCTGGCCATGCTGAAATACGGGATGGATGATCTGCGCGCCTTTTTCGACGGCGATATTCGCTGGTTGCAGCATTACGGCTTTAGCCCGTTCGACCAACCGACGCTGTCCGGCGGCGTGGGAGCAAGCTCATGAAGTTCTCGCTCACATGGCTGAAAGACCACCTCGAAACCGAGGCCAGCCTCGCCGATCTTGCCGCTGCGATGAACCGTATCGGCCTCGAAGTCGAAGGGTTGGAAGATCCGGCTGAGCGGCTGGCAGGTTTCACCGTTGCAGAGGTTCTGACCGCTGCGCCGCACCCTGATGCGGACAAGCTTCAGGTGCTGACAGTCAGCACCGGAACAGGCGATCCGCAGCAGATCGTTTGCGGTGCGCCCAATGCGCGCGCCGGGATGAAGGGCGTTCTTGGTCAGCCCGGGGCAGTGGTTCCCGCCAATGGCATGGTTCTGCGCAAAAGCGCGATCCGCGGGGTCGAATCCTCCGGGATGATGTGCAGCGTGCGAGAGCTGGAACTGGGCGAGGAACATGACGGGATCATCGAATTGCCCGCCGATGCGCCGGTCGGAACCAGCTTTGCCGATTATCACGGCGCCAGCCCAGTGTTCGATGTCGCGATTACACCGAACCGGCCCGATTGCATGGGTGTGTACGGGATCGCGCGCGATCTGGCGGCGGCGGGCATGGGGACGCTCAAGCCGATTGCGATGCCATCGTTCGAGGCCAAGGGCGCATGCCCGATTGAGATCAGGACTGACGATCCTGAAGGCTGCCCTGCATTCTATGGCCGGGTCATCAAAGGCGTTACCAATGGTGCTTCACCCGACTGGTTGCAGCAGCGGTTGATCAGTGCCGGACAGCGGCCAATTTCCCTGCTGGTCGACCTGACCAACTACCTGATGCTTGGCTACGGCCGGCCGGCGCACGCTTATGATTTGTCCAAGCTAACCGGCGCGGTATTTGCCCGCCGCGCGCAGGACGGGGAGCAGGTGCTGGCACTGAACGAAAAGACCTACACGCTCGACAGCAGCATGACGGTGATCGCCGACGATGCAGGCGTGCATGACATTGCCGGGATCATGGGCGGCGAGGATTCTGGATGTTCGGACACCACCACCGATGTCCTGCTCGAAATCGCCTATTTCGATCCCGACCGGATTGGCGTAACCGGCCGAAAGCTGGGCCTTACATCCGATGCCCGTACTCGGTTCGAACGCGGCGTCGATCCTGATTTCCTGGAAGATGGCCTGAATTTGCTGACCGGTCTGATCGTCCAGCTTGGCGGCGGCCAGGCATCCGAGATGGTTCGCGCCGGATCACCGCCTGCCGAAGCAAAGAGCGTTGCCTTCGATCCTGCACTTACGGAGCGGCTGGGCGGTGTTTCGGTCGAACTGGCACAGCAGCAGTGCATTCTGGAATCACTCGATTTCGCGGTCGATACGGCAAATATTCCGTGGATGGTCAAGCCCCCCCTCCGGCGCCATGACATCGAAGGCCCGGCCGATCTGGTGGAGGAAATCGTGCGGATTTTCGGCATCGACAATGTAGCCAGTGCCGCGCTGCCACGTGCAGAAGGCGTAGCGGTGGCGACAGCTTCACCAGCGCAAAAGCAGGAGCGCCGCATCCGCCGTGCCGCCGCCGCGCGCGGTTTGAATGAGGCGGTCACCTGGTCATTCCTGTCGCCCGCGCAGGCGGAACATTTCGCAAGTCATGGCCAGAAGCTGTGGATACTCGACAATCCGATCAGCGAGGATATGAAGGCCATGCGCCCATCCCTGCTGCCGGGCCTGTTGTCTGCCGCGAAACGCAATCAGGCCCGCGGCGCAGCAAGTCTGCGGCTATTTGAAATTGGCCGGCGCTATTTCCGCAATGCCGATGGCTCCAGCGACGAACGACCGACATTGGGCATAGTGTTGGCGGGCGAGAAAGTGCCGCGCAGCTGGTCCCAAACAATCAATGGCGGCAAGGCGGCATATTTCGATGCCTTCGATGCCAAGGCAGAAGCGCTGGCGCTGCTTGCAGAAGCGGGCGCACCCGTAGGCAGGTTGCAGATCATGGGCCCCGACTCCTCTGGGCCGGGCAGCCAATTCCATCCCGGGCAATCCGGAACCTTGCGCCTTGGCCCCAAAAACGTGCTGGCGCGGTTCGGCGCCTTGCACCCAACGATTTTGGCGGCATTCGATGTCGATGGGCCGGTGGTCGCGGTAGAACTGTTCCTCGATGCCATCCCCGGCCCAAAAAGCAGGAAAGCACAGGGAGCTGCCGGTTTCGCCCGATCCGATTATGCTCCGCCTGCGCTGCAGGCGTTGACCCGCGATTTCGCCTTC
>JAGXGU010000169.1 GCA_024636575.1 Altererythrobacter sp. | reverse complement strand
GTCGATATCAGCGCGCTCAAGCCGAAACGGGAGATTGCGGCCAAGCCCGACCCGAAGCCAGAGGCCAAGCCCGCCGCAAAACCCGAACCGCCGAAGAATCCGAGCCGCATATGGGTCCAGGTCGCCACCGGACGCGACCCGAAAGCGCTGGCGTTCGACTGGCGGCGGATCAGCCGTAAATCACCTGAGGTATTAGGGGACAAAGCCAAACCGGCGGTCAAACCCCATCTCGCCAGCTGGGGCCGGGCGACCCGTTTGCTGGCCGGACCATTTCCAAACGAGAAGTCTGCAAAAGCTGCGGTTGCAGCGCTGAAGGCGGGCGGCATCGATAGCTTTACCTTCACCAGTTCCGCCGGGGAGGAAGTCAACCAATTGCCTTGAGTCCGCAGGGGGCAGGCATATCCTGTGGAAGTTTTTGCACAGGCTTTGAACAGGCAAGTTTATTTCTCCCCAACTGCCCGCCCCGCCTGCATTGCGGAATCAGGGCAAGGCAAGGCATCCCCGCAATCGATGGCCAGATCATTGGCCGGATCAACGGGACGCATGATGAGAGCCGGTCAGACTGAATTTGTTGCTAATGACGATGCGGCCCCGGTCGACATGCTGGCGGCTCTGTTCGAAGCGCGCGGCTGGCCGTTCCAGGCGGTTTCGGACGAGGAAATTTCCGGCGAAATCCAGGGCAGTTGGGCAAAATACCAATTGCGCTGCGTCTGGCGTTCCGAAGACAATGTGCTTCAGTTGCTGTGCCTGCCGGACATCCGCGTTTCCGAGGAAAAACGCAGCGCCGCCTATGAATTGGTCGCGATGGTCAATGAACAGATCTGGTTGGGGCATTTTGACGTGTGGTCGAATGGCGGCGTGCTGCTGTATCGCAATGGCGCGATGCTGGGCGGTGACGGGCTGCTGAGCCTGGATCAGGCGCAGGCCCTGGTCGAAACTGCGGTCGAGGAATGCGACCGGTTCTATCCTGCTTTCCAGTTTGTCCTGTGGGGCGACAAGTCCCCCAAGGATGCGTTGGCAAGCGCGCTGGTGGACGCGGCGGGCGAGGCTTGATACCCCGCAGGCGCCGACTGCCGTCGGTGCCTGGGGAAGTATGATAATGGCTTTGGACAAAATTCTGATCGTTGGTTTCGGGAAGATGGCGCAGGCCATGCTGGACGGATGGCTGGCATCGGGCGTTCCGGCCAGCAGATTTGCAATCTACCACCCGCGCCGGTCAACAGCCCCTGCCGGAATTGCGCTCCATAATAACTGGCCGGACGAACATTTCGATGCAGTATTGCTGGCGGTAAAGCCGCAAATGCTCGGTGACATCGCGCCGGGGCTGGAGCCGCTGCTTGGCCCCGATACAGTGCTGATTTCGGTACTCGCAGGTGTAACGATGGCAGGTTTGGCGCAAAAATTTCCCCGAGCGGGCGGAATTGCCCGGTTGATGCCCAATCTCGCAGTTGCTTTGCGCAAATCCCCCAATGCGCTGGCGGCGAGCGGCCTGAATGACGCCCAGCGGCAGGATTTGACGCAGCTTGCTGCGGCCCTGGGCAGCGCCGAATGGCTGGAGGACGAAAGCCAGTTCAATCTGGTTACCGCGCTTGCCGGATCAGGGCCGGGCTTTGTTTTCCGCTTCATCGACGCGCTGGCTGGGGGTGCTGCGGAATTGGGTCTCGACCGGGCTCAGGCTGACCGATTGGCGCTCGCAATGGTTGAAGGGGCCAGCGCACTGGCCGCATCTTCGGAATATTCGCCGGCAGAGCTTGCCAGTCGTGTCGCCAGCAAGGGCGGGATGACGCAAATGGGGCTGGATGTGCTGGATGATGGCGCGGCCTTGCAGAAATTGTTGCGGCAATGTTTGCAGGCGGCGCGGGACCGGGGCGTGGAAATGGCGGAAATGGCCGGGGAAAAGGGTTAAATCCAGCCTAATTTTCCCCTCGGATTTACCCGGCCGATCTGCTGGACCGATTTTGTCCGGTTTTACTTGAATATTGCCGCGCTTGCCCCGATATTGGCGTCAGAACAAACGGCGTTACGCCGTTTGAGCAGGAGTAGATATTACCATGGCAGATTGGAAAGATCCCCGCACCGCACGGACGGGTTTCGGCACGTCTCCAAACCTGACGGGCGAAGTTGCAGGCCGCGAGATTTTCGACGCAGGGCTGCGCAAGCACATGCTGTCGATCTATAATTACATGGCGTCTGGCGTTTTGCTGACCGGCATCGTTGCCTTGCTGTTTGCCCAATCGGGCATGGCGGCAAGCATACTGATGGGCGGCGGTATCCTTAGCTGGATCATCATGCTGGCTCCGCTCGGCTTCGTACTGGCGATGAGCTTCGGGCAGAACAAGTTCAGCACGGCTGGTTTGCAGGGAATGTTCTGGGGTTTTGCGGTGGCCATGGGGCTCTCGCTATCCTCGATCTTCCTGATTTACACCGGTAGCTCAATCGCTGCGACATTCTTCGCCACTGCGGGCGCTTTTGCAGGCCTCAGCCTGTTCGGGTACACCACCAAGAAGGATCTTTCCGGTTTTGGAACATTCCTGATCATGGGTGTGATTGGCCTGATTATCGCCAGTGTGATCAACATCTTCATGCAATCGACTGTGCTTGAACTCGCTGTCAGCTTTCTTGGCGTCCTGATTTTCGCAGGCCTGACGGCCTATGATACGCAGCGGTTGAAGCGCGAATATCTCGCGATCCAGAACTCGAAAGTGACCAATCCGGCGATTGCCCAGGCATATCCAATGGGCAAGATGGTCGTGATGGGCGCACTCAGCCTGTATCTCGACTTCATCAATATGTTCCTGTTCCTGCTGCGGTTCATGGGCAGCCGGGAATAAGCCCGATCAACTCGTCGCTGATGCGACTCGTTCTACCGATGCCCGGGGTGCTTGATGCATTCCGGGCATTTTCTTTGTTTCGACATGGGGATAGAGAATGCCGATCGATGGTATGCGGATTCAGCCAAGCGAAAGGCTAAATCAAATACCATCACGAGACAGGGGTCTGGCCGTGCTGTCAGACTATCAGGAGTGCTTCGTCTAATGTCCAAATCGAGCCAGACAAAAATCCGCCTAATCGCGATTGCATGCGGTCTGGCCGCCTTGGCTGGCTGTGCAGCGCCTCCACCACCGCCGCCTCCACCACCGCCACCGCCGCCGCCGGTGCAGGTGATCATCCCCGCACGCCCGACCCCGCCCAGCGGCGCCGTTTCCCTGATGGCCATTCCGGCAGTGGGCATGGACGGCATACGCCAGACGGTGAATTACAATATCACTCCGGCGCAAACGGTGTGGAACCTGCGTTCCGCCTTGAATGTTGCCGCGCTCAATTGCCAGGATACCCAACATGCTGCCATCCTGCCGGCCTATGCATCGCTGCTGGACCGGAACAAGCGTGAATTGACGGCCGTAAACAAGGAAATTACGAAGGAATTCAGAGACCGCTATGGTTCCGAAGGGCGCAATGCGCAGGATAATTATATGACCCAGGTGTATAATTATTTTGCCCTGCCGCCCGCTCAGAAAGAATTCTGCAACGTCGCCGCGCGCGTGGCCGGGGAATTGATGCTGGTTGAATCCGGCGGTCTGGAAGCCTTCGCCCTGCGCAGTTTGCCATCGTTGGAATTGGTGTTTAACGATTTCTACCGCGCTTTTGAACAATACCAGGTGAATGTGGCCATGTGGGATGCGCGCTATGGCCCGCCGCAGCCGGTCAACCCGGCGTCCTATACCGGGCCAGCATACTACACGCCTGCTGATCAGGGATTCGGGCCGGAACCGCGGGGCGAACCCGTGTTCATTTCCGAACCAGTCGTGGAAAGCGCTGACGGTGCGCCGCCTGCGGAGACTGCGCCCATTGCAGTCGTGGAAACGGCCCCAGTACCGGAAACGGTGCCATTGCCGGCCGCCGATCCGTTTATCGGCGCGCAGCCTGTGACGCAGCAACCACAAGCTGATGGTCCGCCATCCGCGCCGGTGTTTGTCTCCAATCCCGTGGTCGAAACTGTTCCTGACAAGGTTGGCTGAATTTGCTTTGCCGCAGAGTAAGGTAATAAAGGGCAAGGCAATAACAGGACTCGTGTGATCGGGCGGGAACCTCTATGGGGCTGCCATGCATTTTCTCGATCAAGCCAAGATTTTCCTCCGTTCCGGCGCAGGCGGCCCCGGAGCCGTCAGCTTCCGGCGTGAAAAATATATCGAATATGGCGGCCCCGATGGCGGCAGCGGCGGCAAGGGCGGGGACGTTGTGTTCCGCGCCGTGCAAGGGCTCAACACGCTCATCGATTTCCGTTATTCCCAGCATTTCAAGGCCAAGCGCGGCACCCATGGCATGGGCCGGGACCGCACAGGTGCGGGCGCAGATCCCCTTGTGATCGAGGTGCCGGTCGGCACGCAGATCCTGTCGGAAGACAAGGAAGATGTGCTCGCCGATTTCACCGAGGTCGGCCAGGAAGTCACCTTTCTCGAAGGCGGGATGGGCGGGCGCGGCAATGCCAGTTTCAAAAGTTCCACCAATCGCGCCCCGCGCCAGCATCAACCGGGTGAAGCAGGTCAGGAAATGTGGGTCTGGCTGCGGCTCAAACTGCTTGCCGACGTCGGCCTGCTGGGCCTGCCCAATGCGGGCAAATCGACCTTCATCAACGCAGTTTCCAATGCTCAGGCCAAGGTCGGGGCCTATGCCTTCACCACGCTGGTGCCGAAACTGGGCGTAGTGCGGCACAAGAACCGCGAATTCGTGATTGCCGATATTCCCGGCCTGATCGAAGGCGCGGCAGAGGGTGCGGGCATTGGGGACCGGTTTCTTGGCCATATCGAACGGTGCCGGGTGCTGATCCATCTGGTCGACATTACCGGCAGCGATCCGGCGGAAGCGATGAAAATAGTCGAAGCCGAACTGGAAGCCTATGGCGCCGGGCTGGAGGACAAGGTCCAGCTGATCGCGCTCAACAAAGTCGATCTGGCCGATGAAGAGTTGGTCGAAGGATTTGCGAAGGAATTGCGGGCGGCGGGTGCGGACAAGGTCTTCGCCCTGTCTGGCGCGACCGGCCAAGGTGTGGAAAGCCTGCTCGACGCGGTGCTGCAGCATCTGCCCGATCGGACCGCGACCGAAACCAAGGGCAAGGCGGAGGAAGATACTTCCGAAGCGGCGCCCTGGTCTCCGCTGTGATGTCACCGCTTTGAGGTAATGCGTTCGGCGGGACTTCTATTAGTCCGCTCATGGCGCTAACTCCCTGCCGATGGCCATTACGCATCTTCATCAATTGTCCGATCCGGCCGCCGCCAAACGGCTGGTGGTCAAGGTCGGCTCTGCGCTGCTGGTTGGCGCGAATGGCGAGCCGCGGCTTGATTGGTTGGACGGCTTGGTTTCGGAAGTGGCCGCCCTGCAGGCTGCCGGGCAACAAGTGGTGCTGGTCAGTTCCGGTGCGATTGCATTGGGCGCGGCGCGAATGGGGCTGCCAAAAGGGGGGCGCGGCAGTTTGGCCGATGCGCAAGCGGCGGCATCGGTAGGGCAGATTGCGCTGTCCGGCCTGTGGTCGCGGCTCCTTGAGCAACACGGGCTAGGCGCGGCGCAAATGTTGGTCACGCTGGGTGATCTGGAAGATCGGAGGCGCTACCTCAACGCGTCCTCCACGCTCGCACGGTTGCTCGCGGCAGGCTTCGTGCCGGTCGTGAACGAGAATGACAGCGTGGCGACCGAAGAAATCCGTTTCGGCGACAACGACCGGCTGGCCGCCCGGGTGGCGCAGGCCGCGGGCGCGGATGCGGTGTTGCTATTGTCCGATGTGGACGGTTTGTATGACCGCAATCCGTCCGATCCTGCGGCGGTCCTGCTGGACCGCGTGGACGGCGTGACCGATGAAATCCGGGCCATGGCCGATGGCGGATCGTCCTCCGGACTTGGTTCCGGCGGGATGATTTCAAAATTGCAGGCCGCCGAGATTGCCGAGCGGGCAGGCATCGCGCTGGCCATCATCAACGGCACGCGGGACCGCCCGATCCGCACGGCGCTGGATGCCGGCCGCGGAACCCTGTTCCTGGCTCAGCGCCGCGATGCAGGCCGCAAGGCCTGGCTCGGCGGGCGGATCGATTTGCGTGGTGCCTTGATCGTCGATACCGGCTGCGGCAAGGCTCTGGCCAAGGGCTCAAGCCTGCTGGCTGCCGGAATTATTGCGGTGGAGGGTGACTTTGTACGCGGCGATGTGGTGAGCATTACTGGCGCGGACGGCCGGATTCTGGCGCAGGGCCTAGCCGAATATTCTGCGGCGGAATGCCGCGCCATTTCCGGCCTGCGAGAAAATGCGCAGGCGGGCAAGCTGGGCTACGCACCGCGCCCGGCGGTAATTCACCGCGATCATATGGTGCTCTTGTGAAAATCGCCGTGACTGGCGGCACCGGCTTTGTCGGGCAGGCGGTTCTGGATGTGCTTACGGCAAACGGTGCTGGCGTAAAGGCGCTGGCACGCAATGTGCCGCAAGATCGGCCGGACGTTACCTGGGTCGGCGGCAATCTGTCCGATGCGGCGGCGCTTGACCGGCTGGTCGCGGGTGTTGATGCGGTGATCCACATTGCCGGTCTGACCAACGCGCCGGATCCGGCAGAGTTTGAGCTGGCCAATGTCGGCGGCACAGGATCTGTCATCGCGGCGATGGACCGGGCGGGTTGCAGGCGCCTGGTATTCGTATCATCCCTGTCCGCTCGCGAGCCAGACCTATCAGCCTATGGTGCGTCCAAAGCGCGGGCCGAAGGGCTGGTTGCCGCCAGCGGCCTTGACTGGACGACAGTGCGCCCGCCGGGCGTCTATGGCCCGCGTGATATCGATTACCTCGATATGTTCAAAGCTGCGCGCTTTGGTATCGTGCCGCTGCCACCGGGCGGTGCATCTTCGATGATCCATGTCGAAGATTTGGCACAATTACTGATCGCGCTGGTGCCGTCATCCGCCAGGGTCCGGCATAAATCCTTCGAGCCGGATGACGGACGCGAAGGCGGCTGGTCGCACAAGGAAATGGCCGCCGCCATCGGTGATGCAGTCGGCCGCCGAGTGATCGCACCGCATTTGCCCAGGCTGGTGCTGCTCGGCGCGGCCAGACTTGACCGGATGTTGAGGGGCGGCGCTGCCAAGCTGACCGCAGACCGGGTCGGCTATATGTGCCACCCGAACTGGGTCGCGCGTTCGGACAAGGCGGTGCCTCGCGACATTTGGACCCCCACCATTCCAACGCACGAAGGGCTGAAATCAACGGCGAGGTGGTATAGCCAGCAGGGCTGGCTGTGACTTAAAACGCCGGTTCGTATCCCGGCGGCAGGTCATCGTCATCGGTGGGCGAATGGATGCCGCATTCGGTTTTTTCCCAGCCCTTCCACCGGCCGGAGCGCGGGTCTTCGCCCGGCGCGACCTTGCTGGTACAGGGCGCGCAGCCGATCGATGGATAGCCTGCCTCCACCAGCGGGTGGCGGGGCAGATTGTGCTCTTCGAAATAGGCCTGGATATCTTCGCCGCTCCAATCGATCAGCGGGTTGATTTTCAGCCTGCCCTGCGCATCGGATGTATCCACTTCGAACCGCGGCAGGTTTGCGCGGGTGGAGGACTGGAAGGCCTTGCGCCCGGTAATCGTGGCGTCGAAGCCGGATAGCGCGCTGGCCAGCGGCAGCACCTTGCGAATCTCGCAGCAGCCATCGGGATCGTATGACCAGCGCAGGCCGGTTTCGTCTCTGGCCGCCACCATCCCGGCATCGGGCGTCAGATTGCGCAGACCCGTCAGGCCAAGCTGCTGCACCACCGCATCACGATAGGTCAGAGTTTCGGGAAAATGCTTGCCGGTTTCCAGGAACAGGACCGGGATGGATGCATCCACCTGCGCAATAAGATGCAGCAGTACAATGCTTTCTGCACCAAAGCTGGAAACCGTGGCAACTTCACCCACCAGACCGTCACCCATTACGCTGCGCAGCATTTCCAGCGTATCGCGCCCGCGGAACATGCGGTTGAGGCGGATGGCGTCGGATTCGCTGAAGCGCGGGCCGGTGTCGATCCGGTCACGGGGACGTTCTGCTATCCGGGCTGCAAGGCGGGTGGGATCCGCTTCAGCCATGCCGGAGATTCCAGATCGGTACGCGCCCGTCGGTGGTGGCTTGATAGACTTCCGGCCAGCGGGAGAGGGCAATCTCGACATCACCCGCATCCAGCGGCTGATCGGGCTGGAATGCATCAAACCCGCAGCGCCTCATATGGCCGATCTGGTCCACCAGGACATCGCCCACGGCGCGCAATTCGCCGGTGTAGCCAGCTTCCCGCAAAACGCGCGCAGCGGAATAGCCGCGCCCGTCGCCGAACGCCGGAAAGTTCACTTCCACCAGCCGAATGCGCTCCAGATTCGGCAACAGGCTGCGTGCGTCTTCGCCCGGTTCGATCCGCACGGCGAGAGCGTTGCTTTGACCGGTAAAAGCCTCCACCGTTACCGCGGGATCGGATACCGGCGTATCATCGCGGAAGCGCAAAATAGTCTGGGCTAAATCAACCATACAGCGCCTCCTTGAATGGTTCCATGCCGATGCGGCGGTAGGTGTCGAGGAAACGCTCCCCGTTCTGGCGCTGCGCCAGATAGACATCGACGGAGGTCTCCACCGCATCAACAATACCGGCTTCGTCAAACCCGCGGCCGGTGATCTTGCCCAGCGAAGTGTCCTCCGCCTCGCTCCCGCCCAGCGACAATTGGTAATTCTCGACGCCTTTCTTGTCGACGCCGAGGATACCGATATGGCCCGCGTGATGATGCCCGCAGGCGTTAATGCAGCCGGAGATTTTCAGCTTCAACTCGCCGAGTATCTCGCCCTTGCCATTGGCTGCGAAGCGCTGCGAAATCTGCTGCGCGATCGGGATCGAGCGGGCGTTGGCGAGGCTGCAATAATCGAGACCAGGGCAGGCGATGATGTCGCCCACCTGATCCAGATTGGGCGTGCCGAGACCGGCCGCCTCCAGTTTCTGCCACAGGGCAAACAGATCGGCCTTGCGGACATGGGGCAGCACGATGTTCTGGGTGTGCGTCACGCGGCATTCGTCGAAACTGTATTCCCCGGCCAAATCGGCCATCAGCCGCATCTGGTCCGCCGTGGCATCGCCCGGAATGCCGCCCACCGGCTTCAGGCTGATCACCGCGCTGACATAACCCGGTGCCTTGTGCGGATGGGTGTTCCGATCACTCCAGACCGCGAAATCGGGGTCCGAACGATCGAGTTCATCCGGGGCATCGGCAGCGAACGCCGGGTCTTCGAAATAGGTGCGAATCCGCTCCAGCTCGGCAAAGGGAGGTTCGATATTCTGCGCCAGCAGCAGTGCAAATTCTTCCTCGACCTGACGGGTATATTCCTCCGCGCCCAGTTCGTGCACCAGGATCTTGATCCGCGCCTTGTACTTGTTGTCGCGCCGGCCATAGCGGTTGTAAACCCGCAGGCAGGCTTCCGCATAGGTGATCAGCCGGTCGAGCGGGACGAAACCGTTGATCAGCGGCGCAATCATCGGGGTCCGCCCCATGCCGCCGCCGACATAGAACGCCGCGCCCAATTCGCCCGCATCATTGCGGACAATGTTGATCCCGATGTCATGCAGCCGCATGGCCGCGCGGTCGGTCTCGCTGGCGATCACCGCGAATTTGAACTTGCGCGGCAGATAGCTGAATTCCGGGTGGAAGCTGGACCATTGCCGCAGCAGTTCGGCATAGGGGCGCGGATCGACGACTTCGTCTGCCGCCGCACCGGCGAAATGGTCCGAACTGATGTTGCGAATGCAATTGCCGCTGGTCTGGATGGCATGCATTTCCACCTTGGCGAGGGCGGCCAGGATATCGCCTGCATCCTCCAGCTTGATCCAGTTGTACTGGATGTTCTGCCGGGTGGTGAAATGGCCGTATTTGCGGTCGAACTTGTCGGCAATATCGCCCAGCGCGCGCATCTGCGCCCCGCTCAGCGTGCCATAGGGGATCGCGACCCGCAGCATATAGGCGTGTAGCTGGAGATACAGGCCGTTCATCAGCCGCAGCGGCTTGAACTGGTCTTCGGTCAGTTTCCCTTCGATCCGGCGCTGGCACTGGTCGCGGAATTCCGCCACCCGCGCATCGACCATCGCCTGATCCCATTGGTCATATTTATACATCAGATTACCTCGCGGACCGCGTTTGGATCGCCTGGTTTGAGGGTGAGATCGGGGCGCACCGTAGGGCCGAGGCCGCGGATCCGGTCCTTGATATGTGCGGGGCGCACGCCGCTTTGCGTCTTTTCCGCTTCGATTTCATAGGGCGCATTGATCCGGCGGGCGGATTCTTCGCGCGCGATAATTGCATCGCCGCCATCGCCCACATCAACCGCATCATCGACATATAGCGACCAGCCGGAGCCGTCCCACCATGTGACCGCGCCGGTTTTAAGGTCATTTCCGGTGAGAATTTTCACGCCGACGCCTCCTGAGCAAATTTGGCAAGCTGCCTATCTGACTGTGCATCCTGGCGAGCGGTAACTTCTCCGATGACGATCAGGGCGGGGCTGACGACTTGTTCATCGGCGACCAGGTCGGGCAGGCCCGCCAACACCCCGCGCAGCACCCGCATTTCAGGGCGCGCGGCATTTTCGATAATCGCCAGAGGCATATCCGGGGCGAGCCCGTCTGCCATCAGCTTTTCGGCGATTTGCGGCGCGGTTTTGACGCCCATATAGATCACCAGCGTGCGGCCCTTGCCGGCCAGCCCCGCCCAATTTTGCTCCGATAGTCCCTTGCACTGGCCCGCAACGAAGCTGACGATGCTGGCGGCGTCACGGTGAGTAAGCGCGATCTGGGCAGCCGCAGCCGCGCCATTGGCGGCGCTGATTCCGGGCACTACCACCACCGGAACCCCGGCCGCGCGGCAGTCCTCCGCTTCTTCCCCGCCGCGCCCGAAAATGAACGGGTCGCCGCCCTTCAGCCGCACTACATCGTTTCCAGTCAGCGCTTCGCGGATGAGCAAAGCGTTGATTTCTTCCTGCGGCAGGGTGTGCCTGGCGCGCTGCTTGGCAACGGAAATAAGGGTCGCATCCTGGTGCGCCAGCGCCAGAATGGCAGGATCGACCAAGCCGTCATGCACGATCATCCGCGCCGACTGTATCAGCCGCGCGGCGCGCACAGTCAGCAAATCGGGATCACCCGGCCCCGCGCCGACGAGATAGACTGTTCCAGTTTTTTCCATGCTGCGTAAATGGCGGCACAGAGCGCCAGCTGCCAGCGAGAATGGATTTCCGACCGGCTAGAAAACGTATCAGGCGCTGTCTGTAACCCAAAGGGGGTTATTTTTTCTCGGGCTTCCGGTCGTCGAGCCGTTGACCGACCGCTGCAATAAGCTGTTCAAATTGCGTGTTATTACGCAGATTGATATCGCGCTGGGGGAAGGGAATTTCAATTCCTTCGGATTTGAACAGCTCCCACAGATTTTTGAGTACTTCGGATTTCACATTGCCAATTCCGGCCTCGGGATCGGTGATCCAGCAGTGAATTACGAAATCAACCGAGCTGTCGCCATATTGGTCGAGCCAAACCGTAGGCGGGGGGCTCTTGAGCACACGTTTGCAGCTGACGGCAGCCTCCAACATCAACCTTTCGCCTACCTTGATGTCACAGCCATAGGATATGCCCACGGGTATCTGCATCCGCACCTGCTTGGATGAGTAGGACCAGTTTTCCACCTGATTAATCATCAGATTTTCGTTGGGAATCAGATATTCTTTCTGATCGCGCGTGGTGATCGACACTGCCCGGATGCCGATCTTGCGGATTTGTCCGAAGGTGGATACGCCGGCCTGATCGGCTACGGCAATTACATCGCCCGGCTTGATCGAACGGTCCATCAGCAGGATAATTCCCGCGATCAGGTTACCGAAGGTCTTCTGCAAGCCAAAACCGATCGCAAAGGCGAAGGCACCGGAGAAGATCGCAAGCGCGGTCAGGTCGATACCGAGCAGGCTAATGCCGATAAAGAAAGCAGCAATCCAGACGAGGATCGTCACGACCTTTTCAGTAAGCAATTGCTGAGTGTCGCCGAGCTTGGTCATGCGGCGTACCGCTGAGTGGGCGAGCCTGCTGAGGAACCAGGCCAGGGAGATCACCCCGACGATCACCATCAACACCACCATTCCGTCCCACACAGACACCCGGAAATCGCCCAACTGTATGGCGAGCGAATCAAGCGTATCGACAAAGCTACCTACGGTTTCGCTTTGCTCGGTAACTGCTTCTCTTACTGCGTCCGCGCCTTTGACGCCTTCGGTCGCTGCGGGCGTAGGCGTGGCGGAAGGATCTGGCATAGCCAGCAGCGTTTCGCCCGTTTCGGGATCGAGCAGCGGCTCCCGCGTAACCGGATCAATCATCGGCACCGGCTGAGGAGCCGGGATGCCCATCAATTGCGCCCCCGTTTCGGGATCGAGAATGGGTTCACCGGTGCGCGGATCGACCAGCGGCACGGCCTCGGGCGTAACTGGCGTTTGCGCCGGATCGGGCGTGGCGGGTGGTATGTTCTTCAAGCTGCCGGTGGGCGTCATATTGTTTCCATTGTGGCAAAGCCTTGCTCAAGGTCGGCAATCAGGTCTGCTGCATCTTCCAGACCGATCGATAGGCGAATAGCGTGGCGGTCGCCAGCATCCCAGCTTGCAGGCGGCCAGGTGCTGCTGGTGCGAATGGATGCAGGGTCGACGGGAATGGCCAGGCTTTCAAATCCGCCCCAGCTATAACCGATGCCGAACAATTCCAGCGCATCGATCAGGCGCGCCCGCGCAGCTTCGTCCCGGCCCTTCAGGATGAAGCTGAACAACCCGCAGCCGCCGGTAAAATCGCGGCTCCACAGATCATGGCCGGTCGATCCGGGCAGGAACGGGCACAGGACATGGGCGACCTCAGGTCGTGCGCTCAGCCACTGTGCCACTTGCAACGCCGTTTGCATGGTGCGTTCGAGCCGCAGCCCCATCGTCCTGAGGCCACGCAGCGCCAGCGCCGCATCATCGGGCGACACCACATGCCCCAGTGCCTGCGCGGTCTGGCGCAATTTGCGGTAAAGCGGACCCCTGGCGGAGGCGCTGCCCATCATCAGATCGGAATGCCCGCCGACATGCTTGGTCAGCGCCATGATCGCAATATCGCAGCCGTGTTCCAGCGCCGGAAAGCCCAGCGGTGTTGCCCAGGTATTGTCGATCAGGCTGACCGCGCCTTTTTCCCGCGCGATCGCGGCCAGGGCGGGGATATCCTGTATCTCCATGGTCAGGCTGCCGGGGCTTTCCAGCAAAACCGCCTTGGTCTGTTCACAGAATTTATCGGCAAATCCTGCCAAATCCAGCGGATCGACGAAGCGCGTTTCCACCCCGAACCGTTTTAACAGGCCAGTCGCCATGCTGCGGCTGGGTTCATAGACATTGTCTGTGACCAGCAACACGTCACCCGGACTAAGCACCGCCATCAATGCCCCGGCGATTGCGGCGACTCCGCTGGGGTACAGGACTGTTCCTTCGGCACCGGGTTCAAGCTGGGTCAGCGCATCAGACAGGGCCCATTGGGTGGGCGATCCGCGGCGGCCATAGAAGAATTCGCCGTCCGAATTGCCCTTCACCCCGTCTTTCAGCGCCGCCACCGTGGGATATAGATGCGTGCTGGCGCGCCAAACCGGTGGATTGACCACTGCGCCAGTCCATTCAGGCTTCCTTCCGGCATTGACCAGCGTGGTTCCGCTGCCCTTTCCTTGCTTGCTGTTGCTCATGCCCTGCGCGATGCCCCGATTTCCTTGGGTGTGTCCGGGTCCGCGCCCCATTCGCTCCAGCTTCCGTCATAGAGCGCGGTATCGTGCTTGCCGAGCAATTCCAGCGCGAACAGCAGCACCGATGCGGTTATTCCGCTGCCGCATGAACCGGTGATCGGCAAAGACAGATCGGCGCCTGCTGCTTCGAATGCGGCGCGCAAATCATCACCCTGCCTGAATGTGCCATCGTCGTTCAGAACCTGCGGGAAGGGCAGGTTGAGCGCGCCGGGAATATGCCCGCCGACCAGATTATGCACCGTATCTTCGCCCTCTCCGGAAAATCGCACGGCATCGCGGGCATCGATAATTTGCTCTGCCCTTGTGGCGATATTGGCCAGCATGTCCGCCTTGCTTCGCACGCGGCTGCGATCATCCTGCGCGACTGTGAAGGTGGAGTGGGTGCGGTCTGTGGTGCCGCTTTCGACCGGAAGGCCCGCCGCCTGCCATTTGGCAAATCCGCCGTCGAGTATAGCCACGTTCTTCATGCCGAACATGCGAAAAATGAAATAGGCGCGGGCGCTGCTGCGCAGCTTGCTGTCATCATACAGCACGATCCGGTCATTCGCGGATATTCCCAGGTCGCCCATGCGCCGTTCGAACTGGTCCGCGCGGGGCAGGGCAGCGGGAACGGGGGAGGTTTCGTCCGTCAGGCCCGGCAGGCAGAGAAAGCGGGCTCCCTTGATATGGAGTGCGGCAAACTCCGCCGCCGCATCGCGCCCTGCATCGGGCAAATGGGCCGAGGCATCCAGGATCGCCAGATTATCGTCCCCCAGCGATCTGGCCAGCCAATCGGAGCTTACGAGATTGTCCATGACCACTGAGTAGCGGGCATATCGCAGTCAGTCGAGAGGGGCTGGATTTCCCGGTCAGTCGAGTGCGCGGCTGCCGATCTGGCTGTAGGTCTGGGGCATTTCATCCAGGCGGAACGGCTGCACCTTGTTGCTGCCCGGCGGTTTCATGCCGATCACGAATGTTTGCGTGACCGGGGCACGCCCGTCACTCGTGATCCTGAGCCTGAGCAGTGGAACATAAAGCGTTGCACGGCCCTGTTTAATCGGCCGGATTTGCCGGATCGGGAGATTGAGGCTGGCTGCAAACTCGCCCGTCTCCCCAGCGGCCAGCGCGGGCATGGTGTTCAACGGAGCCAGATCGGTGTCGGCGCCCGCCAATTGTTCGCTTACCGCAACCTTGCCATGGGCAGTCACCAGATCGCCGGAAATCTGCAGGTTCTGGTAGTCATGCCCGGTTTGGTTATGCACCTTGATCGCGCAGGACAGCGTCGCATTCATCATGCTGCGGCTGAGTTTGATTGGGGTGATAGCGAGCAGGATTGGGTGGGCTGTTTCTTGCCCAGTTCCTGCCTTTGTCTTAACTGCTGCAGTTGCCGGTCCGCGTGCAGGCGCCGGGGCAGGCGCCGGGGCAGGTGTTGGGGCAGGCGTCGCGGGCGGGGCGGGGGCAAGCCGGCGGGCAGCAGGGGGTTCTATCGGTGCCGCGCCAGCGAACGCCGTCTGGCGGCGAGATCGCAGGAAGAATAGTCCCGCGAGCAGCGCAGCCAACCCAGCGAAAGCCGCCAGCCAGGGTGACCAATTGGCGAACAAGCCACGATTTTCTGCAGCACCCTGCGCGGCCGGACCCGCCTCGCTATCAGCAAGGCTCGGCAGCGATGTCGGGGATGGCAAATTGTCCAGCACCGTTTCGGCCGGCGTCAGATCGCGTGAAGAATTCGGCTGTTCGGTATCCGATAGCCTATCCTCACCTTGTACCCCTTGGCCCGGGGTTGCCCGCGCGGCAGGGGTGAATCGCCGCGTCGCGACCCCTTGTGTTTGCTGCGGTGCCGGTATCTGGATGGTGGGCAGAGGGCGTTGGACAGGCGTTGGCGTGGGCGTGGGCCGCTCCGTGGGAATCAGGCGC